>JBEVDP010000153.1:0-15303 GCA_040513235.1 Acidimicrobiia bacterium
CCGTCGGTCCCGAAGGGCGCCAGCCGGTCCGCCAGCGGTTCGAGCTTCGCTTTGGCTCGTGGATCGGCGTTCGGCCCGGAGACGAAGTGCTCCCAGTCCGCATCGTGGACCCGATGGGTGGCGTTGGTGAACACGACCCGACCCTGCTGGGTCGCCCACCCCACGTGATCGAAGTGGAGGTGGGTGAAGAGGACGTCGGTGACGTCCTCGGGCTCGACGCCGTGGCGGCGGAGGTCGTCGAGCATGCCACCACCGACGAACGTCTCGTTGCGGACTCGGCCGACACCTGCATCGACCAGCGCAATGCGGTCGGCGGTTCGCACGAGGAAGCCGCCCATCTCGAGGACAAGCATTCTGTCGTCGTCGAGGAGATCGGAGTGGCACGCCCACGGGTCGTCCACGCCAGGCCGGACGAGCACGTCGTTCGCCTCGAACCGTGCCGTCCCGTCGAAAACGGGGACGACCGCGATGGCGCCGACGGCCGTGACGGTGGACGGCGTCAAGTCGGAGCTCATCGGCCGGTGGCGACCAGAGCGGGCCGGGCGTTGCGAACCGCTTCGGGGGTGGACCCGGCCCACGTGCGGAACGCGCGGTAGAACGAGTTCGTGTCCTCGTAGGCGAGCAGGTACTTGGTCGCGGCCGTCCTCATCTCGCTGCTGGCGAAGTAGCGCTTGGCCAAGCGCTCCCGCGTGTCGGCCAATACCCCTCGAAGGTCGTGCCCTGGAGCGGCCGAGTCGCCGACGTTATCCCGGACATCGAGGTGGTGCCGCTCGCCTCGGTGCGGTGAGGGACCCCTGGCGCACCTCGCAGCCTCACTTGGAGAGCCGCATCTTCCTGGCTATGCGCGCTGCGTCGGCGCGCCTTCGTACTCCGAGCTTGCGCATGAGACTGCTCACGTGGACGCTCGCCGTCTTGGGCGAGATGAAGAGCGCCTCGCCGATCTCGCGGTTGGTGCGTCCATCGGCGAGTAGACCAAAGACCTCTGTTTCACGTTCTGTGAGGACAGAAGTGTCGTCGTCATCGCGCGCCGGCGCGTCATCTCGGCGCTCCGTGAGGCGGAGTCGCGCCCGGCGGGCAACATGCTCGGCCAATACACGGATCGGTGACCTGGGCGCGTCCGCGAACAGGTCGACGGCCTGTTTGAGAGCATGCCCGGCCTCGGTGCGCTTGGCATTCTCGGAGAGCAGCGCCTCCGCGAATCGCACCCGCGCGTACGCACGCTGCGCAACGGCGCCGAGCACGTCGAACGCCTCAACGGCTCGCAGCCAATCCGCGCTCGATGCTGCGCCGTCGACTCGCGTCCGCTCCGCCTCGCACAGGAAGAGCAGGGCCTGGTCTCTTACCGTGCGCCGTTCGGGTGGTCGCCGCGCGGCCGCGGCGAGCAGACGATCGAGCTCGGCGAGATGAGGAGCCAGCCGGGCGCAGGCGACGCTGCCCCGTTCCTGCACGGCCTCGGCCGCAGCCCACAGCCCGAGCCACGCGGCCGTCATAGTCTGCCAATGCACGACGGGGTGGCCCTCTTCCACTGGAAGCTGGCGCACGGTCTCGGCCACCGTCTTCACGGCGATGTCCCAGTGCTCGGTCTCGATCGCGACGGCCGCCACCGCCTGCGCCTGCGCGGCGAGGAACTGTCCTTCTTCGAGCTCGGGTGCGAGCCGCTGGATCTCTTCGAGGTCGCGCTCCGCGTCGTCGATTTCGCCCGTGAGCCAGTTCAACCAGGCGCGCGCTTGTAGTGGCCAGGCACGAAACCAGCCGGATTCTGCAAGGTCAATCGCGTCGTCGAGCATCACGCGCGCTTCGCTCCAGCATCCGAGGTCCACGAGCGGAAAGGCCCCGTACCCGGCCGCGTAGGCGCCGCCGGTCCGGGCCAGTCCGATGTCGCGCAAGACCGCGCACCCTTGGCGGGCGACGGCCGCGGCCTCCTCGACACGGTCGAGCGTGAAGAGAAGTTCCGACCGGTTGACCCACAGCCGTACGACGTTGTCGTAGTCGCCGCTGCGCTCGGTGAGCCGCGCCGACTCCTGCATGGCTGCAACCGCGGCGGGCTCGTCACCCAGCCAGCATGTTGCGAGGGACAGCGTGTTCAGCGCGTGTGCCTCGGCCGCGATTGCTCCCACTTCGCGTGCGGCCTCGATCGCTTCCTGTGCGCGCTGCGCCGCCGCCGCCCCCCACCAGTTGAGCATCAGGATGTGCGCGTGTCCGGCGAGGGCAAGAGCCCGCTCCGTGCACGGCGGCTTCTCGGGCGCGAGCTCGACCGCTCGCTGGTAGTAGTCCAACGCGTCGCCTTCTCGACCCGCTGCCCAGGAGTAGCGGCCGAGCCGCTCGGCCAGCAGCGCGGCTCGCCGCGGTTCGTTCGGCTCGTCGAGCAGCGCGAGGGCGTGCTGCGCGAGCGTCAGTGCACGGTGGACCGGACCGGCGCGGTACGCGGCCTCGGCGGCGCGGCGCAGCAGCTCGATCTCGTCCACACCGGCCAGCGCTGGCGCGTCCGCGATCGTCGGCCACAACTCGAGCGCGTTCTCGTATGCGGCCAGCGCCTCCGGATAGGCGTACACGCGCTCCGCTTCTCTGCCGGCGTCCACCCACGCGCCAAGCGCTTCCGCGCCTTCGCGCGCGCGGTGCCAGTGCTGTGCGCGCTCGACGGCGGCGAGAGCTCCACCTGCAGTCGCCACGTCGGGATCTTCGTGAATGGCGCGGGCAAAAGCGGCGTGGAGGCGTACCCGCTCGCCCGGCAGCATGTCCCCATACACCGCTTCGGCGGTGAGCGCGTGCCGGAAGACGTAGCCGCGCTGTTCGTCGTCGGGTTCGAGGATGTAGCAATCCAAAAGCGCTCGTAGGGCGGCGTCGACGGCCTCGGGCGCCATGGGACAGACGCGCCGCAGCAGGCGATCGTCGATCCGGGGCCCACCGACTGCTGTGATCCGCAACACGTCAGCCGCCTCGGGCGACAGCGAGGTCGTGCGAGCGAGCAGGATGTCCTGTAGTCGCGGCGGGAGCCGACCGGGACGGCCGTCCACAGCGGTGGCGGCGATCTCCTCTACAAGGAACGGGTTTCCGTCACAACGGGCGTAGAGGTCATCGACCATCCCGGACGGCGGCCGCGTGTCGAGAATCTCGGCGAGGAGCTCTGCGATGTCGGCGCGGCCGAGCCGCTCGAGCTCGACAACTTCGGTGGCCGGTAGACGCGTCGCTTCGGCGAGAAACGGGCGAAGCGGGTGGCGCCGCGTGAGGTCATCACTCCGGTAGGTGCAGACGAGCAAGAGCGGGATCTCGCGCGCGGCGCGCATCGTGTACATCAACAGGTTCCGAGTCGACGCGTCGGACCAGTGCAGGTCCTCCACGACAAGCATCACGGGGCGTTCGCGGCACAGACTCTCCAGCAGCCTGAGGAAGGCGCCCTGCAGCTGTCCGGGTGCTTCGTCCTTCCGCGGTCCGCCGCTGCTCTCGTGCCCTTCAAACTCGGGTAACAACGCGCCGAGCTCACCCCAGCCACTCTCGTCATGGTCCGGCTCCCAACCGGACCGCACGAGTGAGCGAAGCGCGTCCGTGACCGGCAGGTACGGCACTCGCTCGTCGATGCAGGCTCCTGCCAGCACGATCGCCTCCGCGGCAACGTCCCGCGAGAACTCCGCGACGAGCCGCGTCTTGCCGATGCCGGCCTCACCCTTGATGAGGACGTTCACTGGCGGGCCTGCGAACGCGGCGCGGGAGGCGGCATCGAGCCGCGCTCGCTCGGGGGCACGACCGATCAGAACCGGGCTGGTGACCCTTCCCGCCACACCGACATCTTCCCACCTCATCGTGATAACAGCATCGTGGTCGTGCGGACCGCGCGGGCGCATCCGGCAGGCGCGGCCAACCGGCCGGATGCGGTCTGCGATGCTGCGTTGCTCAGCACGGGCCTTCGAGCTTGCACGGCCACGCGGGGCGAACGAACTGCAGGTCGGGTTCGTCGGAGCTGGTCACGACATGCGGCGCCGGGTTGGTGTCAGTCCCGCCGGCGCTCCACACGCTGAGCGCGAGCACAAGAACGACCACCGCGGCCGTCACAAACGCGGCGGCGATGATCAGGATTCGAGGCGCGGTGCGCGCGGGATTGGTAAGGATGCTGATCATTCGGTCTCCTCTCGTTGGGAGGCTCGTGGAGCCTCCGCCAAGAGTCATGTTCCGGCACCGATCGCTTCTGCACATCGGGCGCAACACCGCGTTCACGCGTGCGCGCGTCTTAGCTCCGGGAAGAGGACGGTCGCGGTCGCGGGGCGCCGGGGCAGGGAGGGCCAGACGCGTAGACGCGCGAGATTGCTGTCCGCCACGTCGGCCGAGATCCGTCGTCGCCGACCGCCTGGCGGTTCTGGCGCACCGCTTCGGGAGCAGGCGCTCGACAGTAGGACGACCCATGGCACATCGATGGCACATCCGCCGGCATCCGCTGGTGTCCGGCTTCATTTGCGCACCCGCGCTTACCGGCCATGACACTCCACCGATGTCCACCGCCGGCCGGCTCGGCCTGACTTCCAAGCTGGTCTGGCAGAACACGCGGCAGAAGCCGGCCATCTCAGTGGTCTGAGCTACCCGCCGAGCCCATACGCCGACGTCACTCGGGATGGCGGTCTCGAGTCGCGGCTAACGCTTCGATGTGATGATCGAGGCCGTCGGCCGTCTCGTGGAGCAACCTCGCGGTGTCGGACCCTTCGATCGTTGCGGCGCTCGCGCGAAGCGCTCCGGCTACGCCGTGGACTCGTTCGATGAGCAACGGGACGACCGCATCGGGCTTGTCGTGTGCGTCATGGATGAGGCTTCGTGATTGATGTTCCGAGGGACTCACCATGTCGGGCGACCGACCGTCGATCGCGGCTTCGGCGTCCGCCACCGTGGCCGCCTGCCCGACGAGGAACGCGAAGAGAGCGTCGAGCGCGTCGTGAGTCGGCCCGTGAGGCGCAGTCCAGGCGGCCTGCTTCGCCTGGTGTACCAATTCGGTGAGCTCATTGAAGGCCGCGACGAGCGCGCGATCCGCACGGTTCTCGTCCATCCCTACTCCTTGCATGTAGAAGAGCCTCAAGCCAAGGTCGCGTCGAGAGTGATCGTCGTACCGGTCAGGGCCTTGCTGACAGGACAGTTCGCTTTAGCGGCTTCAGCCGCCTCGGCGAACTGCTCCGCCGAGAGACCCGGCACGGAACCCTTCACGTCGAGGTGGATGCCGGTGATGCCCTCACCGGGCTGGAACGTCACGTCCGCCACAGTGTCGAGCGCCTCGGGTGCGTGCCCGCTTTGAGCCAGGGCGTGCGACAGCGCCATCGAAAAGCACGCGGAGTGCGCGGCGGCGATGAGCTCCTCGGGGCTGGTACGGCCATGCGGATCCTCCGCCCGCGATGCCCAGGTCACGTCGTAGCCGCCGAGTCCGGAAGAGTCGAGGTTGACGCGGCCAGCCCCTTCCAGGAGCGATCCTTCCCAGTGCGTGGTCGCGCGACGCGTCGTTGCCATGAGATCAGCCTTCCTGTAGACACCTACGGTTTGTTGAGTCTCAACTCGTAGTCAGCACGGTAATCACCCGAGATCGATCCATGATCATCGCCGCGCTGGCAGTCCCCGCACCTCAGTCGGTGATCGTCGCGAGATGTTCGTGCGCGGAACGCACAGCACTGGACCCTTCCCCGACTGCGGCGGCGACCCGTTTCAGTGAACCGCTCCGCACGTCACCAACTGCGAACCTCGTTGAGGCGGTCGCGGTGGTGCATGAACGTGGCCGGCAGCCCGAGCATGGCGACTCCCTTCGATTCGCGACGGCTCAAGTGGCTTGCGCCACCGGGCCGCGGGCACGGTCGGGTTGAAGTGGCGGACCGTCGACCGAGCAGAACGCACGACGCGCCGACAGGCGCGCGCGCGGGTGCGTGCCGAGGCCGAGCACGATCGCACCGGGCAACACGTCCGGCAGCCAGGACGAGTCGGGGCCGATCCGGGACAAGAACAGTAAGCCGGCCGCGACGAGGATCGAGCCGACCGTAAGCTGCAGCCTCGGGCCGATCCGCTGACCGAGCTCACCCGACTTGGCGGAGAACCACAGCATCAGAACCGTTGCCGGCAACAACGCGGTCGCGGCTTCGAACGCCGACCATCCCGCGGCGACGTGGAGTTCGCACGCGACTAGGAAGAACGACACGTCGATCGCGGCGTAGAGGAGTACCGTCGCCAACTTGGTCACGGTGAACTCGCGACCCTGCGAGCGCGAGCGATCGCCAGCATCGTCTCGACGGCGCTGAACAGCACGTCCTTCCTTCCGACCGCGGCTGCGACATCGCGTAAGCGCACCACGCCTTCGATCACCGCGTCCAGCGTGCCGGCCGCCCCCTCCCCCGGTACCGAACACGGCATCGGCTCGTAGCCCCGCTGCCACCGCGCGGTGGCGCAAGCGCGCGGGAGGTCGACCCGGACGATGCGGTCGGACCGGCACGAGTTCGCGCTTCCACCCCGGGCAGAATTGTCGCGGCATCAGCCTCGGAATGTTCGGGTCGACGCTGGAGGTCGTAGGGCGCACACTCGAAGTGCGGCCGACGCCCGGCCGCCCGCCGTGCCACCCATTGATCGAGGAGCAAGGCGTCCAACATGATCGAGATCGTGATATTCGCTGCGTTCTTCTTCGGGCTCGTCGTTGGCGCTCTGGTCGCGGAGGCGCGCGGATCGCTCCCGTCGGCCGAGCGACTGCAGGAAGAAGACCTCGAACGAATGGCGCAGTGGTACCGCACCGAGCCTTCCAAGCTGGCTATGCGAGTTCGATCCTCGTCACCCGCTCTCGGTCGCTGACGAACGTGTCGACGCCGAAGCGACTGCGAGGCGGCGTGAGCCACCTCGCATACTGTCGAACGATGAGCTCGGCAGCCAGGACGATGTCGGCGGCGCAGCGCACGCTCCTCGCCGCGGTTATCGCAATCATCGTCGGAATAACCGCGGCATGGTTGACCCCCTGGCAAGCCTCCCCCCTCGTCGGGTGGATTGCGGGCGGCATCTGGTATCTCGGTTCGGTGTGGCTGAAGATCGCCCACCTGACCCCGGAAGAGACGTACGCGTTGTCGACACGCGAAGACGACAGCCGATTCGCGGCGGAGCTACTCCTCGTATCCGCAAGTGTGACGAGCCTCGCAGGAACGGCATTGGCGCTGTTGAAGGCGAACGACAGCGCGGGTGGCCAGAAGGCGTTCTTGTCCGCCATCGCGTCGCGACGGTCGTCGTATCGTGGGCAGTGGTCCACACGACGTTCGCGTTGCGATACGCGCGTTTGTACTACGGCGAGCCACCCGGTGGCATCGACTTCAAGACTGGCGAACAACCTGACTATCGCGACTTCGCGTACGTTGCGTTCACCGTGGGCATGACGTACCAGGTCTCCGACACCGACGTTCAGGTTCGGGCGATCCGGCGGACAGTGCTCCGGCACGCGTTGATCTCGTATCTCTTCGGCGCCGTGATACTCGCTGTCGCGGTAAACACCATCGCCGGCGTCTCGTTCAAATAGGCCGAGAAATCGTGCAGGGCCCGACTACTCGCGTATTGCGTCGCGCGCGCTTCCGGAACCAGGCCGTGTTGATCTCGCCTCAGGCAGTCGACCGATCCATCGAAGCGCGCTCGGGTTGACGACTCGGCGCGCGATCCAGTCTCAAGGAACGAACACGTGAAACACGTGGCATTCAGCACGCGGCCTGTCCGCGGCCTGAACCCGCCGGACACGCCTGTTTGCGCTAGTCGCAGCGCTGAGACGCGTCGTCACGCGCCTGCGTCCGAGATGTCGCTGCGGTGACGCGCGATGACATCGTCGAGGTCGGCCGACACCTCGGTCGTGGCGGCGACGTCGGTGACCTGCAAGATACGGCGGATCGGTGAGGCCCGCGGAACAACGAGGCTCAACGTTTGCCGGCGCGTGCGCAGCCGTTCGCCGAGCGTGAAGAGCAAGTGGATCGCCGCGGAATCGAGATGCGTCGTGCCGGACAGGTCGATCACGTAGTGATCGGCGGTGTCGAACATCGTGGCAAGGCGCTTCCCGACGATCTCGGAGTTCGAGATGTCGATCTCACCCGAGACGCGCGCGATCAAGCAGTCGCCTCGGTCTTCGAAGTCGATCGAACACAGCTCAGGCACGCGTTGACGGCACCTCGCACGCTCGCCGCATCCGTACGGTGGTGCCGCCGTTCGACTCGATGGCGACGTCGTCCATCAGGCTCCGCATCACACCAATTCCTCGGCCCGCGCCGTCACGGCGAACGACCGGGCGCGTCCTCCACTGTCCGTGGTCGGCGACGGTGATCTCGACGACGCCGCTGCAGATCGCGGCATCTACCTCGACGAGTCCCGGCGTCACGCGGTACGCGTGCTGAACTGCGTTGGAGTACGCCTCTGACAGCGCGACGAGGATGTCGAACGTCTCGTCGCTCGAGCATCCGTTCCGCGTGAGCCAGGCGCGCACGACGCGTCGGGTCGCGGGCAGCGAATCCGGCATCGCGGGTTCGCGTAGCCGAAGCGTCGGGCCGACAAGAGAGATCGGCCGGAGCGCGAGCACGGCGACGTCGTCCTCGATGGGTCCGTCGAGGAGCGTCGCGACGATGTGGTCGCACATCTCATGGAGATCGCGCGGAGCCGTCGACACCGCTTCACTCAGTGCGACCAAGCCCTTGTCGAACGGCTCGCCTCGCTTCTCGACGAGACCGTCGGTGTACAACAACAGTGTCGCCGCGGCGTCGAGCAGCTGTTCGGATTGCGTGTAGTGCGTCGTCGCGCTCGCGCCCAGCGGCGGACCGTGGACTTCATCCAGGTACGTGCTGTGTCCTTCAGCGTCGACGACGAGCGCGGGACAATGGCCGGCGCTCGAGAACGTGACCACACGCGATGCCGGGTCGTAGCATCCGTACCACGCGGTAGCCATCGCACTCGGGTCGAGGCCGCACAACAAGCGGTTCACTCGATGGAGCGTCTCGGCAGGCGAGTGGTCGTCGAGGGCGTAGGCACGCAGCACCATGCGGAGCTGGCCCATCTCGGCTGCCGCACCGACGCCGTGCCCTGCGACGTCTCCTACAACGAAGCCAAGCCGTCCGTCACGCAGCGGGATCACGTCGTACCAATCACCGCCGACGGCGACTTGGGCCGTAGCCGGGATGTACCGCGCCGCGCAGGAAAGGTCGGGATGCTCGGGCGACGTATCGGACAACAGGCTGCGCTGCAACGACTCGGCGATGTTGTGCTCCTGCTCGACGAAGTTCTCTCGCTGCGTCACCGCCGATGCGAGCAGGATCGTCGAGAACGCCACTGTCGCGTTGAAGCTCTGCAATACCACCATGCGATGGACGAGCGATGCATCCGCGAACGGTCCCAGCTCCCAAACCGCAGCGAGCGTCGCTGCCACCGACACGAAGAGCGCTGCAGGGGCGGCGCCGCGCTGCTCGAATCGCCACGCGATCCACCCGAGCACGGGGAGAACGAGGAACAGCGTCTGCTGCTCGCCGAGGAACGCGATCCCGCACACCGCGAGCAGAAGCGACGTGACGGCAACGAGTTCGAGGCAGCTCCGCTTCGGCCACGGTCGCTCGCGTGCCGCGGTGATCACCAACAAGAACGGGGCCACAACGAGGACGCCCATCGCGTCCCCCGTCCACCACACCGACCACGTTCCGAGCAGCCTCGAACCGGCGACTGCATCCGACCACCACAGGGCGAACGTTCCGACGGTAGCGCTGATGCACATGCTGAGAAGCGCGGCGATGAACACCAACGCGAACGCGTCCTTCACGCGCGCGAGGGCGAGGTCGAAACCGATCTTGCAGAGCAGCGTCGCGGCAACGAGCGGCGCGATCGTGTTGCCGACCGCGATCAGCAGGGCCGTTAACGCGTCGGGGGCGAGCGGCAGGTTCACGGCGAACGCGGCCACCGCAACGGCGGGCCACACGCGCCGGCCGAGTACGAGCATCGCGACGAGCGCCACACCCGTCGGCGGCCACAACGGCGTCACGCTGTCGGCGACGACGGAGAGCCGGAGCCCGAACTGCGCCGAGACGTAATACAGCGCACCGACGATCAGGAGCTGTACGGGAGCCGACCGCGAGGTCGTCCACCGCGTCGGATTCCGTGCCGCTGGCTGTTGCATCAGGCGCTTCCCGAGACTCGGGCCTCCCTGCTGGTACCCGCCCCGATCATGCCGCGGGATCGCGCAATTGTCGAAGGCGTCGGGGAAGCGCGGCAACGTCCAACGACCAGCGCGCCATCGGCGACGTCACCCGACCCCAGCGACGTCGCGCCGCTCGGTTCTCTTCGATCGGCTGCGCGACTTCCCGCGGCCTCTCCGCGGCCTGCACTCACGAACTCGCCGCGTTTTCGCAGGTCACGGTGTCGTGACACGTAGCCTTCCAAGCTGGTCATGCGGGTTCGATCCCCGTCACCCGCTCTCGTTCGCTGACGTGCGTACTCGTCCGTAGTTGTTTGATCGCAAGCGAGCGCCGGCCTGGTCTCCAGCTTTTCCAGCTGGCTCCACGCCTCGCTACAGAGCCCAATTTCGGGTGCTCCATGGCACACCGTGCGCCGCGCGTAGACAACCACGCGTCTCCCGTATCGCTCGGCGAGATGCTGCGAGAATCGCTGGTGCACTCGTCGCGCTCGGGTGAAGCAGTCCGTCCGGGCTCCCGCCATACCCGAACGGACCGCTGCTGTGTCACGGCATGACGGCCACTGAGTAGATCGGGAAGGCGGGCGGGTTGGCGCCGAGGCTGCCGTGGAACGGCACGTCGCCGAAGGCGAAGATGCCACCGTCGTACGCGACCATCAGCTAGCCGCGGCCCGTCGGTGACGGCACGATGCCGCTGATCGGTTGGTTGAGGCGCGCGCTGCCCATCGAGCCGTAGAACGGTGCGTCGAACGCGAAGATGGTATGCCACCTCCGGCCGCGAGGGGCACGCGCGATGGACGCGCGATGACGCACTTGTCACAGACCTGGCGAGGAGCGGGGAGGACGAAGGAATCCGGGGACG
Organism: Acidimicrobiia bacterium; assembly: GCA_040513235.1. Lineage (GTDB taxonomy): Bacteria > Actinomycetota > Acidimicrobiia > IMCC26256 > PALSA-610 > JANNHK01. The sequence continues at coordinate 10,998 of JBEVDP010000153.1, forward strand.
TTGATCTAGGAGCCTGGACCGATCACGCGACGAGGCTCTCGGGACGACGGGGCGCCGGCTTGGCGGGTCGCCGGAGTGGTTCTGACGATTCGGCCGTCGAACGCGCAGACGCGGGCCGGGACATGCACTACGACGAGATCACTCACCTGCGAGCGGCGCACCCGGCGTGGTCGTTGTTGCGCGCCGATCACGTCGCGCTCGTGTTGCACTTCCTCGGTCGGATCTGCGTCGACGCCAACGCGGGCGCGCTGCCGGCGTCGACCCTCACCAATCGGGCAGATGTGACTCCGCCAGCAGCGATTGCTGCGCGGGTATGTCGTCGTCCTGCATTTTGGGCGGGCAGCTCGCGGCAGTGACCGCGGCCGTCGTCGTAGTCGTCTCGCGCGTCGTCGTGGGCGACGCCGAGTCGCCGTCGTCATGCTGCATGCCGCGCCGGCAACGACGCCGGCCAACACCAAAAGGCTCCATCCGAGCACGCGCGTGCGCCCCATCAGTGCTTCATACACCGCCTGCGGATGTGGGGTTCCGAGCCGGCCATCCTGGTTTCAGCCCTGACAGGGGCCCGGTCCGCACAGGTCGACGAACGCCCCGTTCGTCTGCAGGAACTGCGAGACCTGCTCCCGCACCTCGGGAACGTTGCGCGCGGCGCCGTGCGGATCGCTGCCGAGCCTCGGCGGAGTGCTCTCGATCGGCGGCGCCGGCGTGCCGAAGTCCCACATCTCGAGGACCGACCCGCCGAACGGCGACGACGGCACGGCCGGGAGATCCCAGAACGGGACGACGTCGGGGCTGCGACCGGGCGCGAGCCCCGGTTGGCGAACATGGGCTCCGATCGTGCGTGCCTCCGTCTCGGTTGCGATGTTCGCGACCTGATGATCACCGAACGCCTCGATCAGCAACACCGTGTGTGCGGGCGTGCCGGGATACGGGTCGTCCGTGAGGTGGTGCGCGTAGCCGTTGGCTTCACCACGATCCCAGAGCATCTGGATCAACGCGAGGCTCAGCGTAAGTTCCCGGTCGTTCGAGTACGACCCCTGCAACAAGCCAAGGAACGGGTCGAAGGTGATGCTGCGGGGAATCAGCGTGCTGAAGTTCATCCCCGGAACTCCGAGGACCGCGCGCGTCCACTCCTTCGAGATCGCGGTTGCTGCCCCGCCCAGGATCCCGCCCTGACTGTTGCCGTTGTAGAACACGTCGCCCGCGATGATCGACGCTGCCGCGGGCGAACCGACCTGGAACGCCGGATTCGCGCCGAAGCCGTTGGGATCCTTCAACAGGCGCGCAAGGAACTGGAAGTTCAAGTGCGCCTGCTGCAGGCGGTCGGGGATCGAGCCGAACGTCGAGAGGTCGCCGATGACGTCGATGACGTTGCCCAGGTCGCCGTTCGACATGCCGACCCACGGCGTCGCGCACAACACGATGTCGTAGCCGTTGAGGAACGGCCCGAACCCCTCGATCTCGCTCGTGCCTCCCAGCAACCCGTGGCCGTACACCACGCCCCGACCCGCTTGCGCCTGCCCATCGGCGCCGACGGCCGAACGTGGGATGAGGCAGCGGAACTCGGCCTGGAACGTGCCAGTGCGTACCGGCTGCCCGTCGGGGCCGAGCACGAGACGCGAGCCCGGCTCGCCGCTGCCGGTGAGATACATCGGCACTGCGAACGTGCCGCGAACGCGACGCAGCACGTCGGCGCTGACATTGTCGTTGATCTGCGTCACCTGGAAGCTCGGCGTGCCCGTGCCGAGCTGCCCGTACGCGTCGTCTCGCATGTTCAGCAAGCGACCGGCGAGGCTCTCGGCGCTCGCGACCGTGAAGTCCCACGCAAGGTACAGATCCTTGCGGTGGACGCCGGCGCGCGCGAGATCGCGGAACACGGCGTGCATCGACTTCTTGCGCTCCTTCACAGCCGGGTCGTGCGAGTCGTTGTGGTCACGGAATTGCTTGAACGCGTCGGACGCCCCGATCTCGTTTCCGTTCGCGTCCATGAGGTTCCGCAGCGCGACGACGTAGCGGTGACCCTCGACGAGGTTCCGCGCCGACCGCACGACGAGCGCGCGGTCCGCCTGATTTATGGTCCAGGTGTCGAGCTCGGCCCAATACGGGTGACGCTCTCCGGTATCGGCGTCGAGCAGGACGATCGGCGCGTCGGGGTCGAGTGACCTGCCGATGTCGGTGATCGGTGCGGCACCGGTGAAGCCGAGATCGATGCCGGGGACGAAGGTCATGATCTGCGAGCCGGGGCTGAAGCCGTCGCTCGCGTTCCAATCAGTCGGGTCGATTGGGGTTCCGTTGTTGTTGCGCGGCATCAGCTCCGGGGTGAAGTTCACGCGCCGACCGGTCGGCGTCGTGGGATCGGCCACCGTGAAGTAGTCGTTCGGGAACGGCAACAGGCAGAGGGACGGGTCGAGCGGGTCGCAGCTCGACACCGACGGCGGGGGCGCTGGCCTCTTGTCGTCCTGCTTCGCGGCGCCGACCGATGTCGTTCCCGCGATGAGCGAGACGACGGCAACCAGGCCGATCGCGAGGCGCGTTGTGTGACGTGATGCGCGAGCCATTCGTTCCCCCAGCCCACTGGTGCCGGGGATCGTAGGGGTGTCCATGCGAACGTGGCAATGTCGCAGCTCTGGTCCGCCGTCATGGCACAACTTCACCCCGGCGACGAACGTTCCATACGTCCGACGCGCTGATGGCGGGACTGCGCGTGTACTGGCGCGGTTCTGCTGACCATGGCACACCGCGCGCCGCGCGTGACGACCACGGGTCTCCGTATCGCTCGGCGCTGAGCCCCGATTCGTCGGGGCGTGCGAGATCTGAGACAGCCCGCGAACTGCGCGGCCCGAACAATGGGAACACTGCGGGCGGTGCTTCCGCGCACGGATGAGTATGAGGCGCGCGGTGCCGCGGCGCTTTCATTTCGCCGGGTCGGGTTCGTCCCAGGGAAGGGTGGCCGACACCCAGTGCGTGATGCTTTCGGCTTGGTCGTGTTGGTGCAGGTGGCGCGGCGGCTGTGCGAAGGTCGCGTACGGCCGGCAGCGCAGTACGACGCGCTCTTCTTCGGCGGCCATGGCTGTGACGACGGGCCGGACTTCTTCGCCGAGCGGTTGGCCTGCCATGCGCGCACCTACCTCGACCATGACGTCGATGACGAGATCGGTGTCGCGGTCGACGACGGCGTCGGCGTAGACCTGCAAGTACGAGAACGGCCACCGTTCGTCGAGGACGCACAGACTCACCTTGGGATTGCGCGCGACCGCCCGAGCTTTGCTCCGCGCGGCCATCGTCGAGATCAGTAGCTCGTCGTCATTGGTAGGCACGTAGTAGACGACCGACATCGCCGGCCCGTCGTGGCGGCGGCCATAGCCGAAGACGCATGTGCGATGCGTTCGCACGAACGCCCGGCGTTCGGACGGCAGCATGTCGCGATCGGTTGGAGCAGCAAACGGTTCCGGCGCGAACGGCAAGAGCTGCGTCATCACACGCACCGGTTCCGGATCGTGCCGATGCCCTCGATCCACGACTCCAGCGTCTGACCCTTTGCTAGGAACCTCGCCGGCTGGCGCGTGACGCCGACACCCGCTGGCGTGCCGGTGAAGATGACATCGCCGGGCAGCAGCGGGAGCACCGCCGAGAGCTCGGCGACGAGCCGCGGCACGCTGAAGATCAGGTCGTTCGTGCGCGCGTCCTGCACCTTCTCGCCGTCGACAGAGCAGCCGAGCGCGAGGTCATCGGGGTGTGCGATTTCGTCGAGCGTCACCACCCACGGTCCCATGGGGCCGAACCCGCGACGCGACTTTCCGAGCGAGAACTGCGCGCCCGCCGCGAATTGCAGGTGCCGGTCGCTGATGTCCTGACCGACGGTCAAACCCGCTACGTACTGCCAGGCATCGGCTTCGGCGACGCGATCGGCACGGGTTCCGATGACCGCGACGAGCTCCACTTCCCAGTCGACGGTGTCACCGACGATTTCGACATCGTCGAAAGGGCCGGCGAGCGACGCCGGGAACTTCGTGAACGTCGCGGGAACCTCGGGAACCGCCATGCCTGACTCTTCCGCGTGGCTGCGGTAGTTGATGCCGATCGCGAAGACCTGTCGCGGGTTGGGAACCGGGCACCGGAGTTGCGTCTCGACGAGGGGCGCGTCGCCCGCGCTGACGTCGTGTGCGACGTCGACGAACGCGGTCCAGTTGTCGAAGACGTTCATCGGGTCGGGACCGAAGCGGCCTCCGGACGCCTTGGCGATGTCGGCGATGGCGTCGTCGAACACCAGCGCCGCGCGTCCCTGCACGTTTGCGAGCTTCATGGACAC
>JBEVDP010000154.1:0-5222 GCA_040513235.1 Acidimicrobiia bacterium
TACGAACTGCGCATCGCCCCCGTCGCGAAGAACCTCGGCGACGACCGCGTCCGCATGCTCTCGTACAACGGCTCCATCCCGGGCCCCACGTTGCGGGTCCGGCAGGGATCCGAAGTCGTCGTGCACGTCCGCAACGACGGTGACACCGACGCAACCGTGCACTGGCATGGCCTGCGGCTCGACAACGCCTACGACGGCGTGCCGTTCGAGACGCAGTCGCCGATCGAGATCGGCGGCGAATTCACGTACCGGCTCCGCTTCCCCGACGCCGGCTTGTACTGGTACCACCCGCACATCCGTGAGGACTACGGCCTCGACATGGGCCTGTACGGCAACATCGTCGTCGAACCGGCCGACGCCGACTATTGGCCGGCAGTCGACCGTGAAGTGGTCGTGACGCTCGACGACGTCCTCGTCGAAGATGGCCGCATCGCCGCGTTCCACGAGGCGGGACCGACGCACGTCGCAATGGGCCGCTTCGGCAACGTCATGCTCACCGGCGGCGAAACAAACCTCGCGCTCGACGCCCGTGTCGGTGAGGTTGTGCGTTTCTACTTTACGAACACCGCGAACACGCGGCTGTTCAACGTCGCGCTCCCAGGCGCGCGGATGAAGCTCGTCGGCAGCGACAGCGGAGCGTACGAACGCGAGACGTTCGTCGACGAAGTGCTCCTCGCGCCGTCCGAACGTGCCATCGTCGACGTCCGCTTCGAAACACCGGACACGGTCGCGCTCGAGCACCGCACACCCGAACGCACCTACATCCTCGGAACGATCGACGTCAGCAACGGCGAAGTGCCGCCGTCGCACGCGGGCGCGTTCGATGAGCTGCGCATGAGCGAGGAGCTCGCGACCTGGCGGGCGCAGCTCGACGCGCACGTCGCGCGCCATCCCGACAAGACGCTCGCGTTCAAGTCGTTGATGCCGCTGCTCTACGCCGACACTGACCCGGCCGCGGACGCCTACACATGCCCGATGCACCCAGACGTCATCACGAGCGAGCCGGGAACGTGCCCGCAATGCGGGATGAAGCTCGTGCCCGCGCCCACGAGCTACGTGTGTCCCATGCACCCTGACGTCACCTCCGCCACCGCATCAACATGCCCGAAGTGCGGGATGCGGCTCGTTCCCGCGAGCGGCGCGGCCGTCGACCAAACGCACGAACCTGGACATGAACACGCGCACGCCCACGACACGGCCGACGGGCTCGAGTGGGAGGATCTCATGCCGGAGATCAACGCGGCATCGAACGCGCACAACATGATCTGGAAGCTCGTCGACCTCGACTCCGGCAAGGAGAACTGGGAAATCGACTGGGAATTCCGTGTCGGCGACCTCATCAAGATCCGGCTCGTCAACGACATGGATCAAGACCACCCTATGCACCACCCATTCCACGTGCACGGCGCCGGGCGGTTCTTGATCGTCGCACGCGATGACGTCGTCGAACCGAATCTCGCATGGAAGGACACCGTCCTCGTCCGCTCGGGCGAGACTGTCGACATCCTGCTCGACGTCACGAACCCCGGATTGTGGATGGCGCACTGCCACATTGCCGAGCACAACCAGAGCGGCATGATGTTCTCGTTCCCAGTCCGCGAGGTGTGACCGAGCCGCAAATGCCAGACGAACAGCAAGCGAAGCAACGACCGCGCATCGTCGCCGTCGATCAGGTCGCGGCGACGCGGGCGCGGCTCGCCGACGAACTCGAGGCCCGTTACGGCCGTGACTATGACATCGTCGTGACAGGCGCGGGCAACGAGGCGCTCGCGTTCCTTTCCGACCCAGCAGGCGGCGAGGTAGCCCTCGTCGTCGCGGAACGCCACGACGATGGCGCGCAGGTCCTCGCGGCGACGCGCGCTCTCCACCCGCATGCCAAGCGCGCGCTGCTCATAGGGTTCAACGAGAATCGCTCGGCTCGCGAGGACATCGTGCAGTTCCTTGCGCGCGGCGACGCCGAGTACTACCTCGCCAAACCGATGGCGTCACCCGACGAACGCTTCCACCGCGCCGTCACCGAGTTTCTCGACGACTGGTGGCGCCTGCATGGTCGACCCTACGACGGAGTCAGTGTGATCGGCGACGATCGCTCGCCGCGCGTGCACGAGATCTGCGACCTCCTGCACCGGCACGACTTCGCCTACGCCTTCCATTCGGTCGACTCTGACGCCGGCCGAGCCGCGCTCGCGGCAGCGGGCATAACAACGACGTCGGAACCCGTTGTCATCGTCGACGGCCACGCACCGTTCATCGATCCGGCGAACGTCGAGATCGCGGCTGCGCTCGGCGCGAGGACACGCGCCGGCGAAGGCACCTACGACGTCGTCGTAATCGGCGGCGGACCGGCCGGCCTCGCGGCCGCCGTTTACGCGGGGTCGGAAGGGCTGCGCGTCGCGCTCGTCGAACGCACCTCCATGGGTGGCCAGGCCGGCACGAGCTCGCTGATCCGCAACTACCTCGGCTTCCCGCGCGGCGTGAGCGGCGCCGAGCTCGCCGCGCGTGCGTTCGACCAGGCGGTCCTGTTTGGAACCGAGATGGTCTACGGCGGCGACGTCGTCGGCCTGAGCGCCAACGGCAACGTACGGATCGTCGATCTGGCCGACGGCACGACGCTCGTGACACGAGCCGTCGTCGTCGCGAGCGGCGTCTCCTACTGCACGCTCGAGGTCCCATCCCTCGCCGCGTTGCAAGGTACCGGCGTCTACTACGGCTCGGCGTTGTCCGAAGCACGCGCGCTCACCGGTGAACTCGCCTACGTCGTTGGCGGCGGCAACTCGGCCGGACAAGCCGCGATGCACCTGGCTCGATTCGCAAAGTCCGTGTCGATTGTCGTGCGATCACACACGCTCGCCGCGAGCATGTCCGACTATCTCGTCAAGAGCATCGAACGGACACCGAACATCGAGATCCGTTACGCCACAGAAGTCGTCGACGGCGGCGGCCAAGGTCGCCTCGAATGGATCGACCTCAAGGACTGCACTGACGGGGCAGTCGAACGGGTCGAGGCCGCCGCTCTTTTCGTCCTCATCGGCGCCGAACCCTGCACTGGCTGGCTCCCGCAGACGGTCGCGCGTGACGCCTGGGGCTACATCGCGACCGGCGGCCACTGCGACTGTCATTTCGACACCGAGGGGGGACGGGTGCCGCTGATGTTCGAGACGACCATGTCCGGAGTGTTCGCCATCGGCGATGTCCGCCAGGGGTCAGTCAAGCGAGTTGCGTCCGCGGCGGGCGAAGGAGCCGTCTGCGTACGGCTCATCCACGAATACCTGGACGCACACGCGCAGTACACCTAATACACCGTCCTGATCGGGTGTCATGAGCCTGGGCATTTCGGAGTCGGGGATGCGCGCCAGCATCGACATCATCAACTAACTAAGCCCAGGCGCCCGGCCCGCTTGGCGGACTATACCCCTCGGGGGTAGGGTATTCCAACGCCGTGACTGCATTATGTTCGGAACCGGCAGGACGATGGCAATGACTCACGTCGCACACGATCCGGATCGCCGCCCGGCACAGCGAGAGCAGGATCCGCACGCCGGCGGCGGTCACGACAAGCACGCCGGCCACGACCCGGAAACGTTCCGCCGCCGGTTCTGGTGGTCGTTGCTGTTGACCATCCCGATCGTCGTCACGTCCGAGATGGTCATGGACTGGTTCGGCTACGAGCTCGATTTCCCCGGGATGAGCTTGATCGGTCCGGTGCTCGGCTCGATCGTGTTCTTTTGGGGCGGCTGGCCGTTCCTGGCCGGCGGCGTCGCGGAACTGAAGGCGCGCGAGCCCGGGATGATGTTGCTGATCTCAATGGCGATCGTCGTCGCCTACGGCGCGTCGTTCGCGTCGAGTCTCGAATGGTTCGATCTCGAGTTCTGGTGGGAGCTCGCGGCGCTCGTCACGATCATGTTGCTTGGTCATTGGCAGGAAATGCGTGCAATTGGACAAGCGCGGGGTGCGCTCGCGGCGCTCGCCGAGCTCTTGCCGGACGACGCGGAACGCATCGCTGCCGACGGCTCAACCGAACACGTCAGGCTCGACGAATTGGAGGTCGGCGACGTCGTCCTCGTCCGGCCCGGCGGTCGCGTCCCCGCCGACGGAATCATCGTCGAAGGCGAAGCCGAACTCGACGAATCGATGGTCACCGGCGAATCCCGCCCCGTGCCGAAAGCGCCGGGCGACCGAGTCGTTGCCGGAACCGTATCGACCGACTCATCGATCCGCGTCAGGGTCTCCGCTGTCGGCGACGACACCGCATTGGCGGGAATTCAGCGGCTCGTCGCCGAGGCACAAGCGAGCACCAGCCGCGCCCAAGTCTTGGCGGACCGGTTCGCGGCGTTGCTGTTCTACGTCGCGACCACGGCCGCGCTCGTGACGTTCCTGGCCTGGACCGCATTGGACTCGATCGACGACGCGATCGTCCATACGGTCACCGTGCTCGTGATTGCCTGCCCGCACGCGCTCGGACTCGCGATCCCACTCGTGATCAGCATTTCGACGGCGATTGCGGCCCGCGACGGCATCCTTGTCAAGGACCGGCTCGCGCTCGAACGCATGCGTACCGTCAACGTCGTGTTGTTCGACAAGACCGGCACGCTCACCAAGGGCGCCCACGTCGTAACCGGCGTCGCCTCAGTGCCGGCCACGACCGACGACGAGTTGCTGCGAGTCGCCGGTGGCGTCGAATCGGACTCCGAGCACCCGCTCGCACGCGCGATCGTCGAAGCGGCGAAGGCGACCGGCGCGGTCGCAGCGGCCACCGAGTTCCGGGCGATCACGGGCCGCGGGGTCGAGGCAACAATCGATGGCGCGCGCTACGCCGTCGGCGGACCCGCGCTGCTGCGAGAACGGCGCCTCGACATTCCTGCCGATCTCGAACCGGCCGGCGAAGCATGGAGCGGCCGCGGCGCCGCGGTTCTATACGTCGTGCGTGGTAACGAGATCATCGGTGCGATCGCGTTCGAAGACGCGATTCGCAGCGAAGCACGGCACGCGGTCGACGAACTCCACCGCGTCGGCGTCCGCGTGGCCATGATCACCGGGGACGCGCAATCCGTCGCCGATGCCGTCGCCGCCGATCTCGGTATCGATGAAGTCTTCGCCGAAGTGCTCCCCGAAGACAAAGACGCCAAAGTCGCCGAGCTGCAAGAGCGCGGCACTCAAGTGGCGATGGTCGGCGACGGCGTCAACGACGCCCCCGCACTCGCGCGCGCCGACGTCGGCATCGC
>JBEVDP010000155.1:0-4793 GCA_040513235.1 Acidimicrobiia bacterium
CCTCCACGTGGATGGGATAGCCGGCGACGAGCTGCGGATCGTCGTGCACGAACACCTGCTTCTGGTGCTCGGCGACGAGGCCGTCGCCGGGACCACCGTGCGCCGTCACCACAACGCGAACCCGCACGCTGTAACGCTCCTCGTCCGGTCGGTTGGTGGCAGGATCGGCGGGAATACCGGTCCCACCCTCCGGGAGCGCGGCCGCGATGTCGGCGAGACGGACCGTGGCGAGCTGGCCGCGGCGCGGCGCGCGGAGGTTGCTGTGCTCTGCGGCGACGTGCCACGCATCGGTCGCCGGGTGGGGCGGTGGCTGGAGTCCGGACGCCCACTCGACCCGGTAGTCGTACGACGTCGCCCGCGGTGCGCCGACCGTTCCCGTCACGCGCAGGTTGCCCTCGGTGTCGAACACGTCGAACCAGCGCGGTGAGGTGATGTCGGCGACCGGCGGGATACGGCCGTCGCGCACCGCCTTCAGCAGTTCGTACACGTTGATGCGTCCGTAGCCGAACGTCGCGTCCCAGCCGGGGGCCGTGGGGTACCGCATCGTCGGTACGAGCCCGTCCAGACCGGGGTCGAAGTCGTTGGCCGGGTCGTGCGCGTTCGGCGTGGCGAAGTCGACGTCGTCAGCGGTCGCCCGGACGAGTTGCATCACCTCGTTGGCCGAGAGCGTGAGGCCGCGGTCGCGCGCGGCCGACAACACAAGGCCCACCATCCCGGCGGAGCGTCCCGTTGCCTCGGACGAGCACGAGCCGGACGGGATCGACACGAACGTCCGCCCGCCGAAGTTCGTGCATCCGTTCAGCGCCAAGTAGCCGTGCACACCGGCTGCGAACGGCGACTCGAGCTGGGTCACCGAGTTCACGGACATCGTGTGTTCGAGTGAGCTCGGAAGGTTCGGGTGCTTCGCCGCCTCGTCGGCCATCGAGGCGACCACGACGACGCCGCGGTCGTACGCCGCGTCGATCGCCTGCTGTGCCTGCGGCGGGTTGCTCACGGCGCCGAGCGCTTCCTGGACGACGTCGGCGCCGCTGTCGAGCGCGAAGAGTACGCCGGCCGCGAATCGCGCACCGTCACCTATGAACGAGTCCGAGACTCGCACCGGCAGGAAGCGGCACCGCGGGCACGTGCCAACGTCGCCGGTGCCGTTCGCGGCCGCGGTCGAGTCCTGCGCCTCCCCGGTGCCGTGTCCGTACTCGGGCACGTCGAGCGGATTGTTGTCCCCGTAGAGGAAGTCCCAGCCCGAGATGTCGTCGACGTAGCCGTTGGCATCGTCGTCGACGCCGTTCGCGACGGTGGGGTCGAGGATCAGGTCTTCGGGATCGGCGAGTCCGTTCGCGTTGCGATCTGTGAGCGCTCCGAAGTCGGCGACGTCGAAGCGGCCGTCGCCGTTGCAGTCGCCGAGCGGAGCATTGCACGGCGGACGCGCCTCCCCGAGGTTCACGAAGGCCTTTGTCGCCAGGTCGTGCATGGCACCCGCGTCGCGCCACTTGATCCCCGAGTCGAGCACTGCGATCAAGACATCGTCGCGGCCCTGCGTGATACCGAACGCGGGATCGAGCGCCGGGCCCTTCTGCCCGCATTGCTCATGGGGCGAGTCGAACAGTTCGGGATTGGGATCGCGCGCCGATGCCGTCTTGTAGCTGTTGCGGTCGAGCTCGGACGGAAGCGAGCCCGCCAGCGGCTCGTCGGCCGGGCCGTACCGCCAGTTCGTGCAGTCGAGAGCGCCGATCGCGGCGGCATCGCTCGCGCCACCACCGACGATCGTCGTCGCGCTCGACACGAGCACGGCCACTAGCGCGAGCACGACTTTCCCGCGTCGCATGATCACCCCCGAGAGACAACGAGCGGAGGCTAACGCGGGACGGGCACGGAAACGACTCTGGGCTTGTCGGAGCGGACGATCACGGATCGGAGCGTTTCGCGCGATGCTTCAGGCCGAGTCGGCTTGAACCGAGGCACCTATGGCGAAAGACGGATCCGGTGCTGCGGTCGGTGGTGGCGCGCTTTACGGCCTCGGCATCTTCGGGGCGTGGGTGTACTTCTGGCAGCAGGCCGATTCCTTCTGGGAATACGTGCTCGCGGTGTTCCAGGGTCTGTTCTGGCCCGCGTGGATGGTCTACGAGGCATTCGACGCGCTCAACGCCTGAACCAGCCGACGATCACGGCGTACGCCACCGCGTTTCGCTCAGCGGACCATGCGCTGGACACGTCGCGGCGGTCGGCCGCCATACTGCTGGCGTGAGCGCAGGCGCCCGAACCACCGACGCTCGGATGCGGCCGGGCCGCGCCGACTGGGCGCGCTGGCCGACGTACGACGCGGCCGACACGGGTCTGCGCAACTACTGGTATCCGGTCGAGTGGTCGTCACAGGTCGGGCGGTCTCCTCGAGGCGTGCGCGTCCTGGCGCAGAACCTCGTGTTGATGCGCGACGCGGGCGGGAAGGCCCACGCGCTGGCCGATCGCTGTCCGCACCGCGGTGTGCCGCTCTCGCTCGGCAAGGAAGAGTTTCCCGACACGGTGACGTGTCCGTACCACGGATGGACCTACAGCCTCGAGAGCGGCGAACTGGTCGCGGTCATCACCGACGGCCCCGACTCTCCGATTTGCGGCAAGGTCCGTGTGCAGACCTATCCGACCGAGGAGCGGTTGGGCCTCGTGTGGGTCTTTGTCGGCGACCGCGAACCGCACCCGCTCTCCGCGCAACTGCCGGAAGAACTCGTCGAACCACCGCCGATGGGCATCGGCGGCCGGATCGACGACCGGGACGGCGACTGGCGCTTGTTCGCGGAGAACGGCTTCGACGAGGGGCACGCGAAATACCTGCACCGCACGTCGTTGTGGCGGCTCTTCAAGGTGATGCCGACGTGGAACAAGGTGCACATCGAGCGTCACGGCCGATGGATCTATCGCATCGAGGACGAGCGCCACTGGGACGCCGACTTCGAAGGCCTCGGGCACTGGACGAACGACCGGTGGTGGAAGCGCAAACCGCAGCAGACCCAGGGCAAGTTCCTGGGCAACACCGGCGGCGCCAAGCGCTACGACCCTTACATCGAGTCGCACAACTTCCCGGGCTTTGCATCGCTCGCGCTGCCGGGGCAGCTGCGCATCGCGTACCCGAACTTCATCCACTACGAGTTCTACGTACCGATCGAGCAGCGGCGCACGCGGTATGTGGGCGTCATGGTGCAATTCAAGGAAGGCGTCGAGAAGGCGGTCTTCTACGCGAAGTATCTCGGTGCGATCCGGTGGTTGTTCCACGGGAACTTCTCGGAACAAGACCACTGGATGGTCGCGTCCACCAGCGCGCCGCCCGAGCGGCTGTACCGCCCCGACATCTCGCTGCTGGAGTGGCGGCGGCTTGTCGAAGAGGGGAACCCGTTCGACCCGCCCGGCCCCGAGGCCGAAACAACCGAGTCCTGACGGAGTCCTTGCGATGAGTCTTGCCGCGCCGCCCGCGCCCGCCGGTCGTTTGGTCGACGGCGGCGCGCACGAGTACTACGTCGTCTCCCTCGGTTCCGGCCGGCCGACCGTGTTCCTGCATGGCGGCGGACCGGGCTGCACCGGCTGGAGCGATTTCGGACCCGTCGCGCACCGCTTCGCCGCCGAACGCGCGGTGCACCTGGTGGACCTGCTCCAATACGGCCGCTCGGCCAAGCCGACGATCACCGGTCCGATGTGGGACTTCCACGCCAAGTCGCTCGTGCAGTTGCTCGACGCGCTCGCCATCGAGCAGGCCGACTTCGTGTGCAACTCATGGGGCGGGACGATCGCACTCGATCTCGCCGCTAACTACCCGGACCGCGCGCGGTGCCTGGTGGTCACCGGATCGATGCCCGTGTTGTACGGACCGCTCGCGCCGCTTCCCGAGGGCGGTCGCCGCGGCCGGAACGCGCGCGACCGCTACTACGGTGGGAGCGGTCCGAGTTGGGAGAAGATGCGCCAACTCATGGCGCGACTCGAGTGGTACGACGAGTCGAAGATCCCGCCCGAGACCGTCACCATGCGTTACGAGCAGAGCCTCGACGCCGAGGAGATGGCGCTCGCGGCGAGCACCGACGAGCCTCGCGGCGAGCGGCAGGACCTCACTGCAGAACTCGCGGCCATCCGCTGCCCAGTCCTGTTCTGTTGGGGCATGCACGACGGCTTCCTGACTCCGGATTACCCCTTGATGCTGGCGCGCATGGTGCACCAGGGGCACCTCTACGTCATGGACAACGCCTCCCACCACCTGCAGGAAGAGCGCCCCGCCGACTTCCACCGAGTCGTCGCCGCGTACTTGGATCTGGAGCACACCGTCTGATGAGAAAACTGCTGTTGCTCGCGGTGCTCGCCGCGGCGGTGTACGCCCTGCGCCGCCCGATCGCCCGCACACTCACACGCGCCACGGGCACTTGGGTTGGTAGCGAGGGGTGAGCATCGTCCTCGGCGTTGGCGCGTCGCACACCACGCTGATGAACACGCACTGGGACGCAGTCGCGCACCTCGACGGCGCGGTCGGGTTCAGGGATGCGCTCGCACGCGTCAACGAAATGCTCGTGGCCGCGCAGCCCGACGTCGTTGTCATCGTCGGGCCGAACCACTTTCGTGGCCTCTGGCTCGACTTGATGCCTGCGTTCTTGATCGGCGTTGGCACCGTCGACGCCGCGGGGGAGCACGGCACGCCGAAGGGCCCGCTGCCCGCTGACCCGGCGTTTGCACACACGATGCTCGAATCACTCGTCGACGACGAGTTCGACATCGCGTTCTCGGCCGCGCTCACGATCGACCACGGGATCACGCACGCCGTGCAG
>JBEVDP010000156.1:0-4966 GCA_040513235.1 Acidimicrobiia bacterium
CGTGTTGTACGTCGTGGGGGCGGTCGCCATTGCGTTGGCGATCTACCTGGTCGGCGCGGGCGCGATCCGGAGTTTCGCCCGGGGCGAGCCGCCGCCGGAGCCCGAGGTCGTCGAGCTCGAGGACGTCGACTACCGCTATCAGTGCATCGTCTGCGGGGCCCAGGCCGTGCTCTACGCGGCGCCCGAAGGCGACGTTCCCGAGGCGCCGCGCCACTGCCGCGAGCCGATGGCGCTCATCGCGCCGATCGACTGAAGCAGGCCGTCGTCCACAGGCTGTGGATAAGTCTGTGGGAACTTACACGTTTGCGATTTGGCTTCCCAACGGCAATCTGGCGTTCACCGATACGTGGTCGCCAGGAGAAATCCGCAGACGATCAGGACCAGTCCGAGCAGCAGGTACCGGTTCGAGCCGTCGCCCGGGAGCAGCTCCATGTAGTTGGCGACGATCAGCACGAGGCCCGTGAGCAGCATCGTCCCCATCAGGACGGGGACCCACAGCGGGCTCGGCGCGGCCTTCTTCGGCGGCGGGGGCGTGTAACGGGAGCGCTTGCTCTTCGATTGCGGCACGGGCGAGACAATACCGGGTGGGGCTCGCACCCCCCACCGGTAGCTTCGTGGCGTGAGACGACGGCGGAGCGACCGAAGGGGAGCGGAGCGAGGAGTCGACCCGTAGACATGCCTCGTCGCGTCCTCGTCGTCGACAACTACGACTCGTTCGTCTACAACCTCGTCCAGTACCTCGGTGAGCTGGGCGCGGAGCCGGTCGTGCACCGTCACGATGCGGTGACCCTCGCCGAGATGGAAGCCGTCGAGCCCGACGCCGTGCTCATCTCGCCCGGGCCCGGCCGGCCGACCGATGCGGGCCTGTCGAACGCGGCGATCGCGCACTTCGGCGAGCGCGGCGTGCCGGTACTCGGCGTGTGCCTCGGCATGCAGTGCATCGGCGAGCTCTACGGCGGCCGGGTCGTGCGCGCGCCGCATGTGATGCACGGCAAGACATCGGAGATCCTCCACACGAACACAGGCGTGTTCGCGGGCCTCCCGAATCCGTTGACAGCGACGCGCTATCACTCGCTCGTCGTTGCGCGCGATTCCGTGCCCGACGTGCTCGAGATCACGGCCAGTTCCGACGACGAGTTGGTGATGGGCCTACGGCACCGCGAGTTCCCCATCGAGGGCGTGCAGTTCCACCCTGAGGCGATCCTCACGGACGCGGGCCACGAGCTCCTGCGCAACTTCCTGGCAGGTGCGCCCGCGCGCCACTGATCTCGGCCAGTCCGTCGCGCACGAGCGAAGTGAGCGCTTCCTGGTCGACGGTTTTCACGACGACAGTGCCGGCGCGCAGCTGTGCCATCACGACTCCCCGGCGCTGCCGGAACGACCCCGCGTAGGCGGCCTGGCGATGACGGGTCTCACCCGGAAGCTCGCCGCGCGTCGCGCAGCGCCGCGCGATCGGGCACGACGCACACGCGGGCGCGCGTGCCGTGCACACGGTCGCGCCGAGATCCATCAACGCGAGCAGACGGTCGCGACCGTGCATTGTTCCACCGAGCGCACGGGCCTGAGCTTCCGCCTCGGCTTCCGACAAGCGGCGCCCGGCGACACGCTCGCAGACGCGGCGGATGTTCACCTCGATCCCGATCGTGTCGGCGTCGTCGCACTGGGCGGCCATGGCAGCCGCCGTGTAGCGCCCGACGCCGGGCAGTGCGCGGAGGTCGTCCGGCCAACCGTTGGCGGCGATCCGGGTGGACGATTCCCACAACCAGCGCGCCCGGCGCGGATAGCCGAGACGATCCCACGCCGCGATCACGGCCGCGGGTCCGGCGGCCGCTGTCACGGCGGGATCTGGGAATCGGGCCATGAACGCAGGCCACGCGCCGAGCACGCGCACTACCTGCGTCTGGTGGAGCATCACTTCGGAGACGAGCACCGCCCACCCGTCACGCGTCGCCCGCCACGGCAAGTCGTGGCGTCCCGCGCGCGCGTACCAACGCGCGAGGGGCGACGTCACGCCGAAGGCGGCGGCGCTGCCGGCGCGGTCGTCGTCGGCGTGTTGTTGACGCCAACCGTCAGCACGATGCTGGTCCCGGGCGCGACCCGCGTGCCCGGCTCGACCGACTGCGCGAGCACGAGACCCGCGTTCCCGGGTGTCGAGTCTTGTTCGATCACCGTCGAGGTGAGGTCGGCGTCCGTAAGTGTGCTGCGGGCGGCATTGAGCGGCTGGCCCCGCACCTCCGGCACCGCGACAGTGCGCGTGCCGCTCGACACGATCATGCGGACGCGCGAACCGCGCGGCGCGGGTTGCGGCGCCGGCGGCTCGGTCCTGATCACGCGCCCCGACGCGACGGTGTCGCTCGACTCCGACGACTCGTCGGGGATGAATCCCGCCGCGGTGAGCGCGGCCTGGCCTTCCTCCGACTGGAGCCCGACCACGTCGGGCACCGGGACCTGCTCACGCCCTGACGAATCGACGATGATCACGATCGAGCCGCGTGGAGCCGACTCGCCCGCGGTGGGATCGGTGCGGATGACGCGCCCCGCCTCGATGGTGTCGCTCGACTCGGGCTGGGTCTCGACTTCGAAGCCGAGCTGTTGCAACAGGGTCGTGGCGTCGGTGGCGAGTTGGTTCTCGAGGTCGGGGATCTCGGCCTCACCGACTCCCGAGCTGACCTGAAGCGTCACCGTGTCGCCCTCGTCGATGCGCTGCGCCCCCGGTGGGTCCTGGCTGATGACGACATCGGCCGCAACCTCGTCGTTGGAGACGCGTTCGGAGTCGACGACGAGGCCGGCTTCTTCGAGCTCTTCGGTCGCGTCTGCGATGTTCAGGCCGACGACGTCGGGGACGAGCACGGTGCCGCCGCCACTGCCGTCGTCCGCGAGCAAGCTGAATCCCAGAATGAGCGCGACGATCACCACGAGGACAAGGACGGTCAGCGCGGTTGCAAGCGCGCGCCGGCGGGTCACATCACGCCCGGGGGTAGGCGGCGCGCCGACGCGCGGCGATGCCATCGTGGCGGCCGCGGCCGCGCCGCCTGCTTCGGCGACGAGCGCGGTGACGGGCGCGGCCGCAATCGGACGACCCCGCCGGAAGCGGAGGAGGTCGGCGCGCATGTCGTCGGCGGTCTGATAGCGGAGGTCGGGGTCCTTGGCGAGCGCGGTGAGGATGATCTGCTCGAGGTCGGCGGGAACGTCGGGGTTGCGTCGCGCCGGCGGAACCACGTCCTCGCGCACGTGCTTGTACGCGACCGCGACCGGTGAGTCGCCGGTGAACGGCACGACGCCGGTCACCATCTCGTAGAGGACGACGCCAAGCGAATACACGTCGGAGCGCCCGTCGACGGGCAAGCCCTGCGCTTGCTCGGGCGAGAAGTACGTGGCCGTGCCCATCACCGAA
Organism: Acidimicrobiia bacterium; assembly: GCA_040513235.1. Lineage (GTDB taxonomy): Bacteria > Actinomycetota > Acidimicrobiia > IMCC26256 > PALSA-610 > JANNHK01. The sequence continues at coordinate 3,395 of JBEVDP010000156.1, forward strand.
CCGGTCTGGGTGAGGCCGTCGCCGGTCCCGGCGCGCGCGATGCCGAAATCGGTGACCTTCACCGTGGCCGAGCGCGTGAGCAGGACGTTGCCGGGCTTGACGTCGCGGTGCACGACACCCGAGCGGTGCGCGAACGCGAGCGCGGATGCGATCTCCGCCGAGATCTCCGCGGCCTGGTTGGCGTCGAGCGGGCCTTCGCTCCGGATGAGGTCGCGCAACGAGCGGCCCTCGACGTACTCCATGACGATGAAGTACGTGCCGGCCTCCTGGCCCCAGTCGTAAATGCCGACGATGTTCTGGTCGTTCAGGTTGGCGGCGGACTGCGCCTCGCGCCGGAACCGCTCGACGAATGACGGCTCGCGTGCGTATTCCGGAAAGAGCGCCTTCACCGCAACGGGTCGATCGAGCAGGCGGTCATGCCCGAGGTAGACCTCGGCCATACCGCCTTGCGCTAGCTCCCGCTCGATCTCGTAGCGGTTCGAAAACACTCGGCCAACGAGGGACATGACCCGATCACCCTATCTTTTCGACCGGCGCGAACCGGGGCCTGTGCATCAGACGCATGCGCCTCGACATGCGGTTACCCCGCCCCCAACAGGCCGCCCAACACGGCCGCGGCGATCGGCGCCGCGACCCGGCCACCGGTGGCTTCCGAGCCGAGGTCGCCGCCGTTCTCGACGAGCACCGAGATCGCATACACGGGGTTGTCGGCGGGCGCGAACGCGATGAACCATGCGTGCGGATCCTCGCCGGCCACCTGCGCCGTCCCCGTCTTGCCCGCGACTTGGATTCCCGGGATCTGCCCGCCGCGCCCGGTGCCGTTGTTCACCACGTCGACCATCAAGTCGCGCACCGTCGTCGCGGTCGTCGGTTCCATCGCGCGCCGGTACTCGCGCACGTCGTATCGCGAATTCGGGACCTCCTGCCCGTCGCTGTTGGTGACGTGACTGAGCACGTGCGGAACCATCATCACTCCCCCGTTCGCCACGGCTTGCGCGGCCATGGCCATACCCAGAGGCGTGACCGCGACGTCGGCCTGGCCGATCGCGGCTTGTGCGAACAGCGGTGCTTCGGTCTCGAACGTCCCTTGCTCGGGTCCGCGACTGGCAACGATGCCGGGCCTGAGGTCGGAGTCCGGCGGAGGCACGTTGAGCCCGTAGTTCTCGATGCCACGGGCGAGTCCCTCGCCGAGGTCGAGGCCGATCTGACCGAACGTCGTGTTGCACGACTCGCGGAAGGACTGCGCCAACGCTCCGCCGCACTCGCTGTCGCCGAAGTTGCGCAGCGTGCGGTCGGTGAGCGGGAGCTCGAGTTCGCGCAGCTCGGGATACACCGGGTTGTCGACCGTGAGGCGGTACGGCTCGCCGCCTTCGGGTGTCAGCACGCTCTCCAAGCCGATCCCAGTCGTGACCACCTTGAAGGTCGAGCCTGGTGGATAGATCTCGCGCCACGAACGCTGCAGTGCGGGCTGGTCGGGCGCCGCGTTCAACAGGGTGAAGACGTCGCTCGCGAAGTTCGTGTCGTGGCTCGCGAGCGGGTTGGGGTCATAGGTCGGGTTCGAGTACGAGGCGA
>JBEVDP010000157.1:0-27399 GCA_040513235.1 Acidimicrobiia bacterium
TTGGCGGTGACGGCGGTCAGGAGACGGACGCATCGAAAGCGCTGCCCCTTCCACCGGCATCCCGGGGCAGATGGCGAGGTCGAGGGCTGCGCTGACCGAACAATGAGCGTCCGCGCGTTGTTGGACCAGGGGCGGCGCGCGACAATGGCCGCGGGCCGACCAGCCGGCGGATTGTGGCTAGCCTGGCGGCCGAACTCCCAGCACCGGCGCCAGCCCTCATTGCAGTAGGACGCACATGCCGCTCTCCGAGGAAGAGCAAAAGATCCTCAAGGAGATCGAGGCGCAGCTCAACGCGACCGATCCGGGTCTCGTCGAGCAGGTGTCGCGTACGACCCTGTACCGGCACTCCGCCCGCATGATCCGCTGGGCGGCGCTCGGGTTCCTCGGCGGCCTCGTCCTGTTGGTGTTCACGTTTGCGAACAACCTGTTCGCGGGCGTGGTCGGCTTCGCGATCATGCTGGGCTGCTTGATCGTGATCGAGCGCAACGTCCGCAAGCTCGGCCGGGCCGGCATGCAGACGCTCACCGGCGGGTGGAAGGCGGGCGGCGGCGTCCGCGGGTTCTTCGGCGAGCACGGCCGCACCTGGCGCGAGCGCTTCCGCCGCGACGATCCCTGACCCGTCCGTGGCCTACACGGTCGCCCAAGCCGCTCGGTTGTCCGGGTGTACGCCGTCGCAGTTGCGCCATTGGGCGCGTCGCGGGCTCGTCAGTCCGGCTGACGGCTACGAGTTCCGCGATCTCGTCGCCCTCCGGCTCGTTCGCAGCCTGCTCGACGCGGGCCTGTCTTCCCAACGCGTGAGCGCGGCGCTGCGGCCACTCATCGAAGCGGGCGACGACCTCGCCAGCGTCCGGCTCGTCACTGATGGCCGCACCGCGTGGATCTGCCACGACGACGGTCAGATCCTCGACGCGCTGCGCTCGGGTCAGCTCGCCCTGTTCGTCGCCGTCGACCAGCTCGCGGCCGAGGTCGAGGCCGAGGTCGTCGCGTTCGATCGAGAACGCGCCGCGTTCGTCGAGCACTTGCTTTCCGCTCAGAGGGCCGCTCGGGCCCCGGACCTAACCCCACCGAAGCTTCGCTTCGGCGGGGACCCCAAATGACGGGCGACGCACGATACGTGCGCCGCTGATCCTCGCCTCAGGCGCGACACAGAATCCGGGTAACTCAGGCGTCGACGGTTTCCAGGGTGCGGCGCGGGTCGAGGCGACGGAACCAGCGGGTCGTTCTCGGCACGGAGTGCTTGAGCGCGGCGTTGACCGCGTCCGCGTTGCGCCAGGCCGTGCGGGCTTCTTCGTCGCTCGGCGGATCGGGTGCGAACAGCGCCGCGGTCTGCAATTGGGCCAGTTCCATCAGCGGCGGGCCTGCGTCACCGGCACCGTGCGCAGGTGCGTGCCGCAACGCAAACTCGACCGGAGTCGCCGACGGGCGGCGCTCGACCCCGGCTTCGGCGAGGTGGTCGAGCGCGTAGGCCCAGGCCCCGAGCACGCGGTCACGCGGATCGGGCGCGTGGCGGCGCTGCCGAGTACGCCGCACCGCGCGCACGACGAGGCATGCGAGGCCGACAGTCGCGAACACGAGGAGCGTCCCCGCGACGAACACGAACCCGATGAAGATCTGGCCGAACGGGTTCGAAGTGCCGGTGCTGTCGCCGGCCGATTCCCCGGCAGTGAGCGTGAGGTTCTGGTCGGGATCACGGGTCGGAAAGGTGAGGTCCGGAAAGGTGCCGGGCGCAACTGTCGTGGTGGTCACCTCGGCACCGGGATCAACCGCGGCCGCGGGCGCGGGTGCGGCTTGCGGATCGCCGGTGCCGCTCGCATTGTCGAACCGCTGCGGTGTCGGCTCGAGCGAGATCCAGCCCAGTCCCGTGAAGTACACCTCCGGCCAGGCGTGCGCATCGCGATTGCGCACGATGTACGAGCCGTTGAACTCGGTGCCGTACGTGTAGCCGACCGCGACGCGGGTCGGGAGCCCCACCGAGCGGGCCATGGCGCCGAAGGCCGACGCGAACTGCTCGCAGTAGCCCTCCTTGGTTTCGAACAGGAACTCCTCGAGCCGGTCGATGTCGTGCTCCCTCGCGACGTTGAGGTTGTACGTGAAGCCGCCGTCGCGCCCGAGGTAGTTCGCGATTGCCTCGGCCTGGTCCCATGGTGTTTCGGCGCCGGCGGTGACGTCGGCCGCGAGGTCGTGCACGTCCTGGGAGAGCCCGCTGGGAAGCTCGAGGTACTGCTCCCATTCGTCGGGGTCGACGGGCGGTGCCGCGCGGCGCTCGGCGACGTCGGTCACCGGAAGCTCGGACGTCACGTCGTAGCTCAGGTTGACGATCGGCGTTTCGCTCTTCAGATAGAGCGTGGCCGAGTCCTCGACCGCGAGCGCGTTGTCGAGCGACACCGACGTCGGTCGGTAGGCGGCCGGCAGCCAGTGCGGGTCGGCCGCGGTGATCGTGAACCGCTGGTCGAGTTCCTCGGTCGTCGGCGGCTCACTCGGCGGATCGAGCTCGTCGGCCGGCTCGCCCGTGTCGTTCAGCTTCCAGACGTTGCCGTCGTACTCGTCGAGCGCGATGACGCGCCAGTAGCGCGGTTCGGCGTCGCCGATGTCGACTGTGAAGACCTGGCGATCAGGGTCGAGCTGCAACTTCGCCTGGATCGAGATGATCGGCGTCTCCGCGTTGAGCAGCCCCCCGCCGTCGCCGTCGCCGAGCGCCCGGTAGTCGATCCACGGCTCGCTGCGCGCACCGGGAACTCCCGGCCCGATGATCGCCGCGCCCGCAACGATCACCGCGGCGGCGATCACGCCGCCGACGAGTGTGTTCGACCGGCGCGGTTCGGTCGCGTGGAACCAACTGCGCCGTTCGCGGACCTCGTCGTGGTGCAGTGCAAGGAGATAGAGCGTGCCGGCGAGCGTGTACAGGATCGTGATTGCGACCCACGACCCGTCGCCGAGGGCCGCGATGGTCACGAACATGACAAGGCTTGGCCCGATGGCGCCGAGCGTCGCGTCGAGCCGCCGTGCCGACCATTCCGCGATCGCGCCAGCACCGAAAAGGGAAGCGAGCGCGAGCAGCAGCGCGCCCCGTTCGGCTGCGACCGGCACCACGGCGGTGCGCAAGACGTGCGGCGCATCGCGGAGGTCGTCGAAGAAGCTGCTGAACGTGGCCTGTGTCGGGAGGGCGGACGAGATCGTGTGTGCCTCGACGACGTAGAGCGTGAGGAGGAACAGCGCGCCGACGAGTGCTGCGAGTGTTGTGAATGTGTTCCACCGCCGGCGGTCGGCGACACCGATGATGACGTGCGGCGCGATCGCGGCGACGAGCGCGGCGGTCAGCCACGCCCGCTCGGCGAAGACCGCGGTCAGCCCGACGGCGACCGCGACGGTCAGGCCCGCGCGGGTGATGCTGACAAGGGAAGACGGACGCTGCGCTGCCATCTCAGTACGGCCTGGTTCCACGACTCGACGAACGGTTGATCGGGTCCGAACTCCACGACGATCGGGCGGTAGCGGCGACTGCGGACCCAGACACCGGAACCTTCGGGCAAAGTGGTGACCGCGGCGAGCATGCCGCCGCCACGGATGAGGACGTTGAGGGCGCCGCTGTCGTCGCCGCGCATCTGGCCCATGCACGCCACGAGTGCACCGGTGCGGCGGCGCGTCGAGGCGACGACGATGCGGTCGGGACCGTGGGGCTGCACCACCGCGAGTTCGTCCATCACGCTCGCGAGATGCCGCCGGCCGGCTGCGCCGACGATGACGCCGGTGCTCAGCACAACTTCGCACGGACGGCCCACACGGTCGCACGCGGTCACGACCGATGCGCAGGCTTCGACCGCGCGCTCGAAAGACAAGCGGTCGTGCGCATTCGGTCGCACGTCGAGCATGACGAGCACGGGCGTACGGCGGCGCGCTTCGTTCTGGCGCACCATCAACCGCTGGCGGCGGGCGCTCGAACGCCAGTGCACCCGGCGCAGGTCGTCGCCCGGTTCGTAGTCGCGCAGGGCGAGGAACTCACCGCCGGGATCGAGGCGCCCGTGCGCCCGAGGCTGGTCGCGGTCGAGTTCGTCGCCACCCGTCTCGGGCAACGACATGATCTCGTGCACGCGCGGGAAGATGATGACCTCTTCGGCGCCGAGCACGCGTCGCGCGCGGCTCGCGAGTCCGAACGGATCAGCGACCGTGGCGCGCAACGGCCCGAGATCAAAGCGGCCGCGCCGGTCGGTGGGGATGCGGTAGGCCGCGCGCGCCGACTCGCCGGGTGCCAGTGGCGCGAGCAGGAACCGCGCCGAGCGCCGGCCGCGGTCGAACGCATCAGACACCGTCACGGTCGGGAGCCGCCGCGGCGCCGTCGACTCGACCGTGAGATCGACCCTGCCCTCGACACCGACCTGCAATCGCTCGCGGAGGTGACGGGTAGCCCGGAGTTCGAGTGGGTGGATGCGCACCCAGATGGCGGCGCCCAGGAGGAGCAGGGCTCCAGCCGCGGCGAGGACGACGAGCTGCACCAACCCCAGCATGCGCGACCCGATATAGAGGCCTGTACACGCTCCGAACAGGGACCAGCCGCGTCGCGTCAGCATCGAGTGTTCAGGCCTGGCGCGTCGCCGGGACCGGGATGCTCTCGAGCAACGATGTCATCACGTCGGCCGAGCTCACGCCGCGCATGATCGCCTCGGGAGACAGAACGAGCCGGTGCTCCAACACTGCCGGCGCCAGCGCCTTCAGATCGTCGGGGACGACGTACGCGCGCCCCACGCTCGCGGCGAGCGCCCGACCCGCGCGCTGCAACGCGAGCGCGCCGCGCGGGCTCACGCCCAGCATGAGGTCGCGGTGGTGACGACTGGTGGCCGCGATGTCGACGACGTAGCCCTGGAGCTCGGGCGCGATGTGCACGCGCGACAGCTCCTTCGACCACGACGCGACCGTCTCCGCGTCGCACACCGGTTCCAGCTCGTCAATGTTCACTTCGCCCTCGCCTTGCGCGTCGAGAATCGACAGCTCGGCGTCGCGGTCGGGATAGCCGATGCGCAAGCGGAGCAGGAAGCGGTCGAGCTGCGCTTCCGGCAATGGGTAGGTGCCTTCGAGCTCGACGGGATTCTGCGTCGCGATCACCATGAACGGACTCGGCAGCTTGTACGTCGTCGTGTCGACGGTGACCTGTCGCTCTTCCATCGCCTCGAGCAGCGCCGACTGGGTCTTGGGCGACGCCCGGTTGATCTCGTCGGCGAGCACCACGTGCGCGAACACACCGCCCGGTCGGAAGTCGAAGTCGTTGCGCGACCGGTCCCAGACCGACGCGCCGGTCACGTCGGACGGCAGCAGGTCGGGGGTGAACTGGATGCGGCGCCAGCTGCCGCCGATCGAGGCTGCCATGGCCTTGGCCAGCGACGTCTTGCCGACGCCGGGAACGTCCTCGATGAGGAGGTGACCTTCCGCGAACAGGCACACCAGCGAGAGGTGAACTGCCCGCTTCTTGCCGCGCAGCACTGTCTCGATCTGGCGCGCCAGCGCGTCGAACGCGTCCTTGAAGGAGGTGTCCGGGCGGGGAGCGACGTGCACGTGAAGACCTCCGTCCCAGGGGCCGCTTGTGTCCGAGGGGTGCCCGACCGGCGCCAAGCCGCCCACCCCCGAGGTGGCGTCGGCGCCCACGCTACCGTCCGGGGCGCTGGATCCGAACCGCACGTCTGCCACTGAGATTTCCCCTCCGCACGCGAGTGGGACGCAAAGTCGCGCCGTTTGGTTCAATGTCGTCTCGGCGGTGGCCATGCGGCCGCGACTCTGGCCGACAGCGGTCCGCCAGATCAGTCGGCTCGCGGCACCGGGGTGGTGGCGACGTTCGCCCCACCTGCCCGTGCCGCCCCCGGAGTACCTCGCGTTCCGGATGCAGACCGCGTACGGTCCCGATGCCGGGACGCGCGCCGGCGACGTCCTCGCGTATCTCGAGTGGTGCCGGACGATGCAGCGGGCCGGGCATCGCGCCTCGAACGGACTGGCCGTTCGGCCGCGAACGCGCCGGTAGACTCCACCCCAACCGACGCGCGCCGGGCCGTGCCGTTCCCCGGGCCGATCGGCAAGGAGGTGGACACGGCCGTGGCTCGGGCGCTGTTGCTGAACGCCAGCTTCGAACCGCTCTGCGTCGTGTCGTCGCGCCGCGCCGTCGTTCTCGTGCTCAAGGAGAAGGCCGAGATCGTGCACCGCAACGGTGCCGAGTTCCGATCGGAACGGCGCTCGGTGCCTGTGCCCTCGGTGATCCGGCTCGTCCACTTCGTGCGGGTCCCGTACCGTGCCGCGGCGCCGTTGTCGCGCCGAGCCGTGTTCGCCCGTGACGGTCACCGCTGCCAGTACTGCGGGAACAACGCGGAGAACCTCGACCACGTTGTGCCCCGCTCCCGGGGCGGCACGCACACGTGGGACAACGTCGTTGCGTCGTGCCGGAGCTGCAACTCCCGCAAGGAGGACCGGCTGCCGTCGGAGTGCTCGATGTCATTGCGGCACGCGCCCCGCGCCCCGCACGCGACGACGTCGCTCATCGCCTCGGCCGGCCCCGTCGACCCCGACTGGGGTCCTTACCTGTCCCGCATCGAGGCCGTACCTGCGTAAGCAGGACGCTCGCGCCGCGGGACGTGGCGGGTCCGGGGCGAAACGGGTGGGGCAGGGGTGACTGGTGGGGCGCATTGGGTTGACGTGGTGGGGTCTCGTGGCATAGTGTGGCGCCAGGTGGTGGAAAGGGGAGTCAATCCCCACACCGAGGGCCGACAGGTGGTGTCCGGCGGATGTTCTTGGGGGAGCACAGCCACTCCCTCGACGCGAAGGGACGGGTCATCCTCCCGGCGCGCTTCCGGGACCAGTTGGAGGGGGGAGCGGTGATGGCCAGGTCTTTGGACGGATGCCTCGCCGTGTACCCGCGCGCCGAGTTCGAGCGCACCGCCTCCAACCTCCAAGAGATCCGCTCGCGTGGCATGACCGAGCGCAATGCGTCCCGCGCCTATTTCAGCGGCGCGGTCGACATCACCCCCGACAAGCAGGGTCGGGTGGCGATCCCGCAGAACCTGCGCGAGTACGCGGCCCTCGACCGCGACGTGATCGTCGCCGGCAACTTCGACCACGTCGAGATCTGGGACGCCCAACGCTTCCGCGTGGCCAACCGCGCGGGCATCGCGTCCCTCGAAGAAGGAGTCGGCGTCAGCGACTTCTTGTAGTGCACGTCATTTGACATAGAGCCCGGTTTTCCGGGCCCGACTCCAGCCCCCCGGCCGGCGCGGTTGTTGGCCCCTACTCCGCCCGCTGTCAGCCGATGCCGACCCGGGGAGAAATCCTGGGCGGCGCCTGTCGTTCGGGGGGCTGCAGCCGGGCACGGCGAACGGAAGTGGCTCGGCAGAGCAAGAGACCCGAGAACACAGAAGTAAGGAGCAGATGTGGAGGAGGGGTTCTCGCACCTCCCCGTCATGGGACGGGAGGTGGTGGAACTTCTCTCGCCGGTTCCGGCCGGGATGATCGTCGACTGCACGGTGGGTGGTGGGGGCCATGCCGCGTTGCTGCTGGACGCCCGGCCCGACATCACGCTCCTCGGGATCGACCGGGACGCCGACGCCATCGCCGCCGCGCGCGCCCGGCTCGCAGCCTTCGGGTCGCGAGCGCAGGTGGTGCACGGAGGGTTCGAGATGCTCGGCGAGGTGGTTGCCGAGCACGGCGAGGGGAAACCGGTCATGGGGATCCTGATGGATCTGGGAGTCAGCAGTCCGCAGTTGGACCGCGGCGAGCGCGGCTTCTCGTACCGCTTCGACGCCCCGCTCGACATGCGCATGGACGCCCGCCAGGAGCTGACCGCGGCCACCGTCGTCAACACGTATCCCGAAGAGGAACTCGCGGATGTGATCGCGCGCTACGGCGAGGAACGCTTCGCCCGCCGGGTCGCCCATGCGATCGTCGCGGCCCGCCCGATCGCATCCACCCGCGAGCTGGCCGACCTCGTGCGCGACGCCATTCCGGCTGCCACCCGCCGGCGCGGCCCGCACCCGGCGCGCCGCACGTTTCAAGCCATTCGCATGGAGGTGAACCGCGAGCTTCCAAATCTCGCGGACGGCCTCGACGAATCGGTGTACCTCCTCGGCCCGCACGGCCGGGTGCTCGTGATCGCGTATCACTCGCTCGAGGACCGGATCGTGAAGCAAACCTTCGCACGATGGGCCGGGGAGGACGCTGACGCGCGGACCCCGCCAAAGTTGCCGGTCGAGCCTGCGCGCCGCCGGCCCCTCGTGCGACCAGTGACGCGCCGGCCGCTGCGGCCGACTGCGGCGGAAGTCGACGCCAATCCGCGTGCCGAGAGTGCGCGATTGCGGGCCGCCGAGCGGCTCACACCTGCCCCGCCCCTCTGATCCCCAACCCCAGACCCCGAACCCTGACCAGCAGCCCATGAACGCAGTTCCCTCCCACCGCCAATCCTCCTCCGCGCCGCTCACGGCTCCGCCGCGCGAGGAAACGACGCGTCCATCGCACCTGCGCGTCGCGCCCCGGCCGGCCGGGCGCCGGCGGGCCCGGGTCGCGGTGTGGGTCACCGCGCTCGTCACGGCGGTCGCTTTGTTCGCGCTCGTCGCATTCCACGTGCTCGCAGTCCAACACGCGTTCGAGCTCGACCGGCTCGACGCACAGCGCAAGGCGGAGGAGCTGCGATACGAACGCTTGCGTTCCGAGGTCGCGACGCTTTCGGCACCGGAGTCGGTCGTCGACGCGGCCCGTGCGCTGGGCATGCTCCCGGCGAGCGATGTCGACTACATCGAGGCCGAAGCCGCCGCGCCGAGTGAAACGGCTCCCGACGCGACGTCCTCGACGCTCGTCGAGGTGTACGGGGAAGCGAAGCGCAGCCTTGACCCCTAGCGGAACGAAGTCTCCGGCCCGCGCGCGCGGGGCACCGGCATCGCGCTCGCCTCAACCCGCGCGTCGCCGAACGCATGGGACTCCGCCGGCGGCTCGGCCGCCGGCGGTCTCGCGCGCGCGACCGCGACCGCTGCTCCGGCGCCGGCTGCGCGTCGCTCGCCCGGTGCGGCGACTCGGATTCTGCACGGTCGTCGTCGTGATCGTGTTCGGCGTACTCGCGGCACGCGTCGTGCAGCTGCAGGTGATGAGTGGCGATCGCTTCCGCGCGATGGCACTCGACCAACGGCTGCGCACGGTTCCGATCGCGGCCGCGCGCGGCAGCATCTTCGACCGCAACGGGCGCGACCTCGCGATGTCGATCGAGCGGTCGTCGGTGTACGCGGATCCCACCCTCGTCACCGATCCGGCGATGTACGCCGCGCAGCTCGCGCCGATCGTCGGCGGCGACGCCGCAATGCTGGAGACACGACTCTCCGACCGCGAACGCCGCTTCGTCTATGTCGCCCGCACGGTGACCGACGAGGTCGCGGACCAGATCCGAGCGCTCGGGCTCCCGGGCGTGTCGTTCGTGCCCGAGCCGCAACGCGAGTACCCGGCCGGCAGCGTCGCGGCGGCGGTCGTCGGCCGCGTCGGCGGCGAGGGCTACGGCCTCGATGGCCTCGAGGCGCTCTACGACGAACTGCTCACCGGGACTCCCGGCGAGTTCGTGGCCGAGCAGGACCAGCACGGGCGGGAGATCCCCGACACCGAACGGCGGCGCGTCCCTGCCGTCGCCGGCACCGACCTCGTGCTGACCCTCGACCAGGCCTTGCAGTACCAAGTCGAGCGGTCGCTCGTCGATCAGGTCACCGCGACCGCCGCGCTCGGTGGCATGGCCGTGGTCGTCGACGTGCGCACCGGCGACGTCGTCGCGATGGCGACCGTGCAAGGTGCGACGGCGACCGAACCGGTCCGGCCCGCCCGCTCGGGCGAGAACAACAAGCCGCTCACCGACCTGTTCGAGCCGGGCTCCACCAACAAGCTGATCACGGTCGCGACCGCGATCGAGAACGGCATCGTCGGTCCGCAAACGCCATTCGACGTTCCGACATATTTGCAGGTCGGCGACAAGACATACACCGACACGCATCGGGAGAACGCGATGGAACGGTGGTCGACGACCGACATCCTGCGCGAGTCGTCGAACATCGGCACCATCATGATCGCCCAGCACGTCGGCAAGGAGAAGCTCGCGCAAGCATTGCGCGATTTCGGCTTCGGTGAGCGGACCGCGATCGACTATCCCGGGCAGCCGAACGGCTTGCTGCTCGATCCGGCGGAGTACTACACCACCGGCCTCGCGTCGTCTGCGATTGGCTACGGCATCGCGGTGACGGCCATGCAGATGGTCGACGTGTACGCAACGATTGCCAACAACGGGATGACGGTGCCTCCGCGCTTGCTCGCGGGAACGATCGACGCCGACGGCGACCGCACCGAAGTCCCTTCCGAGCCGGGCAAGCAGGTGATCTCGGCCGAGACTGCGCAGACGATGACGACCATGCTCACGCAAGTCGTGCGCGGCGGCACCGGCGCGTGTGCGGCCGTCGAGGGCTACACGGTGGCCGGCAAGACCGGGACGTCGCGCAAGCCCGCGCCGGGCGGTGGCTACTCCAGCTCGACGATGGCGTCGTTCGTCGGATTCGCGCCGGCCGAGGACCCCCGCTTCGCAGCGATCGTCGTGCTCGACGAGCCCGTCACCGAGTTCGGTGCTCGCGCCTCGGCGCCGGTGTTCTCCGAGATCGTGCGGGCCGCGCTCACGCAATACCGCGTGCCGCCGACCGATACCGACGACGACCGGCAGTTCGACGCCGCGCGGGCCAAGGCGGCCGAGGAGGCCAACGACTGCTCGGTCCCGCACGGCGACGCGCTCACGGAGTTCGTGGCAGAGCGGGATGCGGCCGCGGCTGCAGCGGCCGCAGCGACAAGCGCGGCGGATGCGGACGACGGAGGCTCGACCGAGGACGAAAGCGGCGAGCCCGATACCCTCGCCGCCGAAACGTCCGCTGAAGAGTAGGAACCCACGTGCGCATGCGCGACCTGCTCGACGGGCTCGACGTCGTTTCGGTGCGCGGAGATGTCGACGTCGATGTGCGGTCCGTCGTGCACGACAGCCGCGATGTCGCGCCGGGTGCATTGTTCGCGTGCATCCGGGGTGCCGTCACCGATGGCCACACGTACGCGGCTGCCGCGGCCGGCGCGGGCGCCGTCGGATTGCTCGTAGAGGAGCCGATGGCCGTCGACGTCGCGCAGGCTCGGGTCCCGTGGGTGCGCGGCGCGCTCGGTCCGGTCGCCGCTCGTTTCCACGATCATCCGTCTGCCGCGCTGCGGGTGCTCGGCGTGACCGGTACCAACGGTAAGACCACCACGACCTATCTCCTCGATGCGATCGCGCGCGCTGCCGGCGAGGTGACGGGCGTCATCGGGACGGTGGCAACGCGCGTTGGTGGTACTGAACGCCCTCCCGGGCGCACCACGCCGGAGGCCGACGACCTCCAGGCGTTGCTGGCCGAGATGCGCGCGGCGGCGGTGACAACCGTTGCGCTGGAGGTCTCGTCCCACGCGCTGGATCAGCACCGCGTCGACGGCACGCGTTTCGCCGCGGTCGGGTTCACGAACCTTTCGCAGGACCACCTCGACTACCACGGCACGATGGACGCGTACTTCGCGGCCAAGGCCCGCTTGTTCACGCCCGCGTTCACTCCCGCCGCGGCCATTTCGATCGACGACCCGCGTGGCCGCGCGCTTGTCGCGCCGGCGGCGGAGGCCGGCCTCGACGTCTGGACGGTGTCGGTGCACGACGAGACCGCCGCACTGCATGCGACGGCGATCGAACTCGCGCCCGAGCACACTCGTCTCACGGTCGAGTTCCGTCGCGACGACGCCCGCGTCGCGCTCGAATCCTCGCTCGTTGGCGCGTTCAACGTGGCGAACGCGCTCACCGCGGCCGCGATCGCTCGCGCCGGCGGGTTCTCGGTCGAGGAGATCGCGGCCGGACTGCAGGCGCCGCTCGTCGTCCCGGGTCGATTCGAGCGTGTCGACGCCGGCCAAGACTTCACGGTCCTCGTCGACTATGCGCACACCCCGGATGCACTCGAGCGCGCCCTCGTTGCCGCTCGCGAGCTCGTGTCACGAAACGGGCGGCTCGCAGTCGTATACGGCTGTGGTGGCGACCGCGACCGGGCCAAGCGACCCCTGATGGGTGCCATCGCGGCCGCGCATGCGGATACGGCCTACCTGACGTCCGACAACCCGCGCTCGGAGGATCCGGCCGCGATCGCAGCCGCGGTGCTGGCGGGCGTCCCCGCCGACCGCGCGCCTGTCGTCGAACTCGACCGGCGCGCCGCGATCAGGGCGGCCGTCGCGGCCGCTCGCGCCGGTGATGTGATCGTGATCGCGGGCAAGGGTCATGAGCCCGGCCAGACGGCGGCGGGTGTCACGGTTCCGTTCGACGACCGCACGGTCGCCCGCGAAGCGCTGGAGGGTGAGCGATGCGGCTGACCGCGGCCGAAGTCGCACGGCGCGCGGACGGCGAGGTCGTCGCCGGCGCGCCCGACGCCGTCATCACGTCGTGGACGTTCGACTCGCGCGCCGTCGAACCCGGAGCGTGTTTCGTCGCGCTCATGGGCGATCGAGACGGTCACGACTTCGTCGCCGACGCCTTCCGTGCCGGCGCGCGCGTCGCGCTGGTCGAGCGGCCGCTGCGCGATGTCGACGTGGGCGAAGGACACGCGCTCGTGCTCACCACCGACGTCGTGCGCGGACTGCAAGCCGTCGCCCGGTCGGTACGGCACGAACGGCGCGACGTGCGGGTCGTCGGCGTTGCGGGCTCGACCGGGAAGACTTCGACCAAGGACCTCCTCGCGGCGACGCTTCGACCTCATCGAGTGCATGCGAGCCCGGAGTCGTACAACAACGAATTCGGGCTCCCGATCACGCTGCTGAACGCGCCGCGCCCGGCCTCTGCGGTCGTGGCCGAGATGGGCGAGCGCTTCCCAGGCGACATCGCAGCCTTGTGCGACATCGCGAAGCCCGACTTCGGCATCATCACCAACGTCGGACTCGCCCACGCCGAATACCTCGGCGGTGAGGAAGGCGCGGCCGCGGTGCTCGCAGAGCTGCTCGAGGCGCTGCCGCGGCGGGGCCTGGCCGTGCTGAACGCCGACGACCGGTGGACGCCGTGGCTTGCAGAGCGCACCGAAGCCCGCGTCGTAACAGTGGGCTTCTCCGACGCCGCCGATCACCGCATCACCGACGTAGAACTCGACCGGTCGCTGTTCCCGACGTTCTCGATGGGTGTGTGGCAATTCCAGGTGCCGATCCGAGGTGCCCACCAAGTTGCGAACGCGGCCATGGCGGCGGTGCTCGCCAATCACGCGTTCGGCATGATGTGGGACGACGTCGCGTTCTGGTTGCGCCACGCCCGCGCGTCTCGGTGGCGCATGGAACTCACGAAGACCGAGTCGGGTATCACAGTCCTCAACGACGCATACAACGCCAACCCCGCGTCGATGGAAGCGGCGTTGCGCGCGCTCGCGGAGCTCGACGTCGAAGGGCGCCGCATCGCGGTGCTCGGCGACATGCGCGAGCTCGGAGACCGCGGACCGGAGGCCCACGCCGCGATCGGCGACCTGGCGCGCGAGCTGCGCATCGACGTCGTCGTCGGTGTCGGGACGGGCGGCGCGGAGATTGGGCGCCGCGCCGGCTCCGACGCGTTCACCGCGGGCGACGCCGCCGCCGCAATCGCAATGGTCGACGGCCTCGTGCAGCCCGGCGACGCCGTGCTCGTGAAGGCGAGCCGCGCGCTCGGGCTCCAGGTCGTGGCCGAGCACCTCACCGATGCGAGCGTCGACCGTTGATCGCGATGCTCATGGCCGCCGCGGCGGCCTTCGGGGTCGTCGTGTTCGGTACCCCGTTCCTCATCAACGGGCTGCGGCGCCGCGAGATGGGCCAGCAGATCCGCGACGACGGCCCGATCGAACACCCGCACGTACACAAGGCGGGCACCCCGACGATGGGCGGTCTCGCGATCATCGCCGCGACCGGTGTCGGGTATCTCTTCGCGCACCTCCGCCGCGGCGAGATCGCGTTCGCGACCGCGGGCTGGACGTTGTTGGGCTTGATCGTCGGCCTCGGCATCGTCGGCTTCATCGACGACTACCTCGGGATCCGCAAACGCAGAAACCTCGGCCTGCGCAAGCGCGGCAAGACGATCGGAATCGTCGGGATCGCACTTGTCTTCGGCGTGCTCTCGATCGAGTGGGTGAAGGTTCCGACGACGCTCTCGTTCACGCGGCCGCTCGACGTCGACCTCGGGTCAGCCGGCTTCATCGTGTGGACGATCCTGATCGTCTATGCGGCCGCAAACGCCGTGAACCTCACCGATGGTGTCGACGGCCTCGCGGCCGGATCGTCGGCGCTGACCTTCTCGGCATTCGTCGTCATCTGCTTCACCGAGTTCCGCCATCCCGAGATCTACCCGGGGCGCACCGCGGCGCAGTCGCTCGACCTCGCGATCATCGCGGCCGCGATGTTGGGTGCCTGCGCCGGCTTTCTCTGGTGGAACGCGGCCCCGGCCAAGATCATCATGGGCGACACGGGTTCGCTCGCGATCGGCGGCGCAATGGCCGGCCTCGCGCTGTTGAGCCGGACGTCGTTGCTGTTGCCGATCCTCGCGGGCCTGCCGTTGATCGAGACGTTGTCCGTGATCGCGCAAGTGATCTCGTACCGCGGCTTCCGCAGGCGCGTGCTGAGGATGGCGCCCATCCACCATCACTTCGAGGTGGGAGGCTGGTCGGAATTCACGGTGATCGTGCGGTTCTGGCTGTTCTCCGCGATCTGTGTCGCGGCCGGCATCGCCATTTTCTATGCCGACTTCCTGCGGTTCGGTCTCGAGTGATGCGCGCGCCGTCGAACACGACCGAACGCCGTGTCCGGCGGGTGGGCCCGGAGCGCGCAACCATGCGCCACTGCGTAGCAATTGTCGGCGAGCATGGTGCCGTGCGCGCAGCCGGCGAGATGGACCGAACGCGATGACCGCGGTTACGCCGCGCATCGGCACACGCTTCAGCGTGCCACGCCTCGGCCGCCAGCTCGCGGAAAAGACGCGCGCCCGCACTGCGACGACCTTGCCCCGCCCGCCCGCGTACGTCGTGGTGTGCGCGACAGTGACGGTGCTGAACGTCGTCGGTCTCGTCATGATCCTGTCGGCGTCCTCGGTCGCGGCGCTGAGCAACTACGGCTCGTCGTGGTACTTCTTCAACCGGCAGCTCGCGTGGGCGCTCGTCGGCGCAGTCGCGTTCATCATCGCCGCGCGCGTCGACTACCACGCCTGGCGCAAGCTCGCGCCCTGGCTCCTCGGTATCTCGGTCGCGCTCTTGGTCGCCGTGCTCCTGCCGGGTATCGGGATCATGGTCGACGGCTCGCGGCGTTGGCTCGGATACGGCCCGATGCGCATGCAGCCGAGCGAGTTGGCCAAGGTCGCGTTGCTGGTCTTCGGTGCCGACCTGCTCACTCGGCGCGCCGAACAACTCCACGCCAACTGGCGTGCGTGGCGGCCGGTGTTGCTCGTCTTCGGCGCGTTGTCGTTCCTCGTGATCCTCGAGCCCGACCTCGATTCGACGATCGTGTTCGCACTGATCGCCGGCTCGCTCCTGCTCGTTGCCGGCGCGCGGGTCAAGCATTTGTCGGTGCTCGGTGGCTCGATGGTCGCAGTCGCGGCGGTACTCGCCGTTGCCGCGCCCTATCGCCGCGCGCGCGTGTTCGCATTCCTCGACCCGTGGTCCGATACGTCGAACACCGGTTACCAGATCGCGCAGTCCCTCATCGCGCTCGGTTCCGGCGGCGTCGACGGCGTCGGCCTCGGCGCGGGCCGGGCCAAGTGGTTGTTCCTGCCCAACGCGCACACCGATTTCATCTTCGCGATCATCGGCGAGGAGCTGGGCCTGATCGGGTGCCTGCTCGTCCTCGGGCTGTTCGCGGGATTCGGGCTCGTCGGGTATCAGGTCGCCCGCTCGGCGCCCGACCGCTTCGGCATGCTGCTCGCGGCTGGTATCACCACGTGGGTCATCGGGCAGGCCGCGATCAACCTCGGCGGCGTTGTCGGCCTCCTCCCAGTGTCGGGCATCACCCTGCCGTTCCTCTCCGCGGGGGGATCGTCGCTCGTGTTCACGATGGCCGCCGCCGGGATGCTCGCCAACGTCGCGCGCCAGGCCGCGGTGCCGCGTCAGGCCCGAACGGCGCGCGCGTCCACACCACGCCCGGTCTCTGAGCGCCCCGTGGGGCGCCGTCCGGACCGGTGAGCGAAGGGGTGTTCGCGCTGCTGGCCGGAGGCGGCACGGGCGGTCACGTGTATCCCGCCTTGTCGCTGGCCGAGGAGTTGGTCGCGCGTGGGCACGCACGCCCGTCGATCCGATTCGTCGGCGGCCGGCGCGGACCCGAGGGCCGCGTGGTGCCGGATGCTGGATTCGGCATCGACCTGTTGCCGGGCCGCGGCCTCCAGCGCCGGCTCACGTTGGAGAACGTCGGTGTCGTGTGGCAGACGTTCACCGCCTTCGTCCGGGCGCTCGGCATCGTGCGCCGCACGCGCCCGCGCGTCGTCGTCGGCTTCGGTGGCTACGCGTCGCTTCCGTGCATCGTCGCCGCGTGGGTCTGGCGCATTCCCCGAGTCGTCCACGAACAAGACGCAGTCATCGGGCTCGCGAATCGCATCGGCGTCCGACTGGGTGCGCGGGTCGCGAGCTCGTTGCCGGGGATCGAAGTTCCCGGCGCGGTGCTCACCGGCAACCCGATCCGGTCCGAGTTCCGTGACCTGGAGCGCACGCCGCAATCCCCGCCGCTGGTCGCGGCGTTCGGGGGTGCGCTCGGCGCCGGAACGGTGAACGCGGCGGTGCTCGACCTGTACGACCGCTGGCGCGACCGGACCGATGTTGCCGTTCACCTCGTGAGCGGCCCGCGGAATGCGGAAGCGGCGCGAGCCGCGCTCGCGTCGCAGCAGCGCGCAGGCGATGCGCTGGCATTCGAGCTCGTCGACTACGAAGAGCACATGCCTGCCCTGATGTCGCGTGCAACCGTTGCGGTGTGTCGAGCCGGGGCGGGAACCGTGGCCGAACTGAGCGCGGCCGGACTTCCGGCGGTGCTCGTGCCGCTCGCCGGCGCGCCGAGCGATCATCAGGCGCGGAACGCCGCGACGCTGGCTGAAGCAGGAGCCGCCGTCGTCGTCCCCGACGCCGAGTGCGACGGCGCGCGCCTCGACGCGGTGCTCGCAGGATTGCTCTCCGACCCGGCCCGGCTCGACCGAATGGCTGCTGCCGCGCGCGGGCTCAGCCGCCCCGATGCCGCGGCCCGTCTCGCGGATCTCGTCGAGGAGCGCGACCGTGACCGGTGATCGCGCGCACGACGGAGTCGTCGAAGTCCCCGAACTCGATCTCTCCGAGCCTCGTGAAGTCCACATCGTCGGAATCGCGGGTGTGGCGATGAGCGCGATCGCGCTGCTCCTCGCGCACATGGGCCATCGCGTGAGCGGATCCGACATCAAGGACACGCCGCAACTCGGGCGGCTCGAGGCCGCGGGCGTGCGTGTCGCGATCGGGAACCGGGCCGAGAACCTGCCCGCGCATCTCGACGCGGTGCTGTTCTCCACTGCCATCCCGGCGACGAACGTCGAGATCACGGCGGCGCGCAAACGAGGGATCCCGGTGCTGCACCGCTCGATCGCGCAGGCCGCGATCGCGGCGACCCGCCGCACGATCGCGATCGCGGGTTCGCACGGCAAGACCACGACGACTTCGATGCTCGCACTCGTGCTCCGGGAAGCGGGTTGGAGCCCGAGCTTCCTCATCGGGGGCGAGCTGAACGAGGTCGGCACGAACGCGGCGGTTGGCGAGGGCGAGTGGTTCGTCGTCGAAGCCGACGAGAGCGACGGGACGTTCCTGCGCATTCCCGCCGAAGCCGCGATCGTGACGAACATCGAGCCCGACCATCTCGATCACTACGGCTCCTTCGACGCGCTCGTCGCCGCATTCGATCGCTTCGTCGACCGCGTGCGCGGGCCCGTGGTCACGAGCCGCGACGACCCGGTGGCCGCGCGGCTGGCACATGCCCGCCCCCAGGTGCGGACCTTCGGCGAGCACCCTGAGTCCCACTACCGCATCGTCGACTACCGCGGCGCGCCCGATCACTGTCGGTTCGTGCTCGTCGTCGAAGGCGCGCGGCTCGGCGAACTGGTCGTCCCGCTCGGGGTCAAGGCCGCGGCCAATGCCGCGGCCGCGGCGGCGATGGCGCACGAACTGGGGATCGAATTCGACGCGACCGCACGGGCGCTGCGGGGGTTCGGCGGCGTGGCCCGCCGGTTCCAGTATCGCGGCGAGCGTGACGGCGTGCAGTTCTTCGACGACTACGCGCATCTTCCCAGTGAAGTCGCAGCCGCCATCGCCACCGCACGCGACGTCGGCGCGAGCCGGGTGGTCGTGGTGTTCCAGCCGCATCGCTACTCCCGCACCGCGTCGTTGTGGGCCGACTTCAAGGACGCGTTCACCGACGCCGACGCCGTCGTCATCACCGACGTGTTTGCGGCGGGGGAGTCCCCAATCGCGGGCGTGAGCGGCCGGCTCGTGGCCGAGGTGGTCGCCGAGCACCATCCCGACCTCGATGTGACCTACGTGCCCGGCGCGCGCGATCTCGCCGCGGTTCCCGACCGGCTCGCTCGGGCCGGCGACGTCGTGTTGACGCTCGGCGCGGGCGACCTGACGACGCTGCCTGACGTGTGGCTGACCCAGGGCGACGCGTGAACGGGTCCCGTACGCGTGTCAGCGCCGACGTGCTCGACGCGCTCGACGCCGCGCTCCCCGGACAAGTGGAGCGCGACGCCCCGAGCGCGGCCCTCACGACGTATCGCTGTGGCGGGCCGCTCGCCGCGCTGGTGCGGGCGCGAACCGAGGACGACCTGCGGCGGGTTGTCGGCATCGTCGTCGCCACCGAGATCCCGGTGTTGGTCATCGGGCGCGGTTCGAACCTGCTCGTCGCCGACTCCGGCTTCGATGGGGTCGCGCTCGTCCTCACCGATGCGTTCGAGCATCTGGACGTCGACCGCCGGGGCGGGCGGGCGTCGGCGGGCGGCGCGGTCGCGTTGCCGGTGTTGGCTCGGCGCGCCGCGGCGGCCGGTCTCGGCGGCCTCGAGTTCTACGTCGGCATCCCCGGTTCGGTTGGCGGCGCCGTCACGATGAACGCCGGCGGCCACGGCTCGGAGACCAGGGACGTCATCGTCGGTGCCCGGGTCTGCTCGCTGGCCGACGCCCACGTCCGGGAACTCTCGCTCGCCGACCTCGACCTCGGCTACCGCCGGTCGGCGATCGGACCCGAAGCGGTCGTGGTGTCGGCGGAGTTCACTGGCCACGCCGACGATCCCGCGGCGTGCAGCCTGCGTATCGACGAGATCGTCCGCTGGCGCCGCGAACACCAACCCGGAGGTCAGAACGCAGGGTCGGTGTTCACGAACCCGCCGGGCGACTCCGCCGGCCGGCTCATCGACGTGTGCGGCCTGAAGCAACTCCGGGTCGGTGGCGTCTCGGTCTCGGCCAAGCACGCGAACTTCTTCGTGGCCGAGCCCGGTGCCCGCGCCAGCGACGTGTATGAACTGGTGCAGGAGGTGCAGCGGCGCGTCGCCTCGTCCACCGGCGTCGCCCTCGAACCCGAGTTGCACCTCGTCGGCTTCGACGCAGAAGTCGACCGATGACGACCGTGATGGACCCGAGGATCGAGGAGCGACGCAACGAGGTGGCGGGCGCGAGCCGGACCCGTCGGCGCCGGATCGCATTGCTCGTCTGCGGTGCGTTCATCGTCGTCGGCTTGGTGGTCTTGGCGATCGGTTCGTCGTTGCTCGATGTCGACGTCGTGCGCGTGGACGGCACCGCGAGCCTCGATCCCGACGCGGTACGGGACGCGGCTGCAGTCGAGGAGGGCGAGCCCCTGTTGCGGGTCGACACCGACGCGGTTCGCCGCCGGGTGGAGGCATTGCCGTGGGTCGCGAGTGCAGACGTCTCGCGCAGCCTGCCCGGCACCGTGACGATCACCGTGCACGAGCACGAGCCCGTCGCGTTTACGCGGCGCGCCTCGACAGTGGCGTTGCTCACGGCGAATGGCGTCGTCGTCGCCGACGTCGCGGTCCCGCCGGAGGGCCTCGTGGAGATCGTTGGTGTACGGAACGTGCCCGGGATCGGCAAGCTGCTCTCACCGCCCGAAGCACCGGGTGTCGTGCGCGAGTTGCCCGAAGCCCTCGCCGCGCGTGTGACCGCGATCGATCTCGGCGGTGAGGGCGTCACCCTCGATCTCACAGGCGGGGGATCGGTGCGGCTGTGCACGGTCGACGACATCGAGGCCAAGGCCGCAGCCGCGCTCGCGGTGCTCGAGCGGCTCGGCGACGACGCGTTCACCTATGTCGATGTCTGCGCGCCCCAGAATCCCGTCGCGCGATGAGTAGACCGAGCGCGCGCAGTTCGCTACAGTCTCGACGCACACCACAGGTTGACATAGTTCTCAACCTGAACTTGAGGTCGAGAGTCGCGGGAATCCACGATCCGGCCGCCCGAACCAGGCATGCTCACGCCAGGCAGATTACGCATGAGCTCTTCATTCGATTCCGAACCCAGGCCGGTGAGATCCGGTGACGCCAAGTTAGAAAGGTCGCTCATGCTCGGCGCTCCGCAGAACTACCTCGCGGTGATCAAGGTCGTCGGCGTCGGCGGCGGCGGATGCAATGCCGTGAACCGCATGATCGACGCGGGACTCAAAGGCGTGGAGTTCATCTCCATCAACACCGACGCGCAGTCGCTGTTGCTTTCCGACGCGGACGTGAAGCTCGATATCGGCCGGCAACTCACGCGCGGGCTCGGTGCGGGTTCCGATCCCGACGTCGGCCGGCAAGCCACCGAGGATCACCGCCAGGAAATCGAAGAGGTGCTCAAGGGCGCCGACATGGTCTTCATCACCGCAGGCAAGGGTGGCGGTACCGGCACCGGTGGCGCGCCGCTCGTCGCCGAGATCGCGCGTGGGCTCGGCGCGCTGACCATCGGCGTGGTGACACGTCCCTTCGGCTTCGAGGGCCGGCGCCGTTCGGTACAAGCGGAGTCGGGCATTCAGAAGCTCAAGGAAAAGGTCGACACGATCATCATCATCCCGAACGAGCGCCTGCTCCAGGTGAGCGACGAGCGCACGTCGATGCTGAACGCGTTCAAGATGGCCGACGAAGTGTTGCTCCAAGGCGTCCAGGGCATCACGGACCTCATCACGACCCCCGGCCTCATCAACACCGACTTCGCCGACGTGAAGATGATCCTCACGAGCGCGGGTTCCGCGCTCATGGGTGTCGGCTACGCATCCGGCGACGGGCGCTCCGTGGCTGCGGCGCGCGCCGCGATCTCGAGCCCACTGCTCGAAGCGAGCATCGAGGGTGCCCGCGGCATCCTGATGAACGTGAGCGGTCCGTCGGATCTCGGTCTGTTCGAACTCAACGAAGCGGCCGAGATCATCGGCCAGGCCGCACACCCCGACTCGAACATCATCTTCGGTGCAGTCATCGACGACGCGCTCGGCGACGAGGTGCGGATCACCGTGATCGCGGCCGGGTTCGAGCGCTTCGAGGGCGAAGGCCGCGGTGCGCGAGCGCTCAACGTCGATCGGACGCTTGGTCTCGACGACGAAGACTCGCTCGTGGGCGACGACGCGCTCGATCTCGGCGACGACGACTTCGACGTCCCCGAGTTCTTGCGCTGACCACCGGATCGTGCTGACCGCACGCATCGGCGGGGTCTCCATCTGGTGCAGCGATCGGCGGGGCGGGGTGTCGCGCGCTCCGTACGACTCCGCCAACGTCGGCGACCACGTCGGCGACGACCCGGACGCAGTCGCGGCCAACCGGCAGCGACTCGCCCGGACGCTCGGAGTCACGTCGCCCGAGGGCTGGGTGTGGTTGCAGCAGGTGCACGGGTCCGCCGTCCACGTCGCGACGACCACGCCCGCCATACCGCCGGTCGCCGACGCCGCGATCACCAGGATTCCGCGTCTGCCGCTCGCGATTCTCACCGCCGACTGCGCACCTGTAGTCATCGCGAGCGCCGATGCGGTCGGCGTCGTGCACGCCGGCCACCGCGGGCTGCTCGCGGGCGTGATCGAAGCGACGGTCGAGCAGCTCCGCGCGATCGGGCACGGCGCCGTGCGTGCGTATCTCGGTCCGTGCATCCGCGCCGAGCACTACGAGTTCGGCGGCACCGACCTCGAGCCATTGGTCGCCCGGTACGGACCCACGGTCGCGTCGCGCACCGTCACGGGGACGCCCGCGCTCGACATCCCCGCCGGCGTGCGGAGCGCGCTCGCGTCGGTCGGCGTCGAGGACCTCGATGACAGCGGCGTGTGTACCGCGGCCACGCCCGAACTCTTCTCGTACCGCCGCGATGGTGTCACGGGCCGGCAAGTGACTGTTGCGGTGTTGCAGTGAGCGACCTCGTACAACGCCTTTCCGTCGTGCGCGAGCGGATCGCGGCCGCCGCCGTCGCCACCGGGCGCAAGCCCGACGCGGTCACGCTGGTCGCGGTGGGCAAGGAAAAGCCGGTCGCCGACCTCGAAACGGTCCTCGCCGCCGGTCAGCTCGACCTCGGCGAGAACAAGGCGCAGGAGCTGGTGGCCAAGGCCGAGGCCCTCGCTCCACACGGGACCGCGCCGCGCTGGCACTTCATCGGGCGTCTGCAGCGCAACAAGGTCCGGGCGCTTGCGCCCCACGTGACGCGTTGGCACTCGATCGACCGGGTGGAGCTCTGTGCACTGCTGGCCCGCCACGCCCCCGGCGCGAACGTGCTCGTCCAGGTCGACGTCGCGGGTGAGCCGCAAAAGGGCGGCTGCGCGCCCGCGGACACACCGGCCCTGGTCGAACAGCTGCGGACGGCCGGCTTGGTCGTCGACGGGCTCATGACCGTCCCACCCGCCGGGAGCGATCCGAGGCCGCACTTCGCGGCGCTGGCGCGGCTGGCGGAGCGTCTGGAGTTACCCGAGCTGTCGATGGGAATGACGGAAGACTTCGAGGTCGCGATCGGCGAAGGAGCCACGCTCGTTCGCGTGGGGAGCGCGATCTTCGGAGAACGGTTTCAGAAGCATCCGAGGCGTTAGGGTGTTCGCGACCCAACGCGCCCGTAATTCCACGTGGGCGAGGAGCGAGCATGTCGGTGTTCCGTAAGGCGATGGTCTATCTGGGCCTCGTCGACGACGAGGAGTACTACGGGGACGACGAGTATTACGAGGACGACGTTCGGCCCGAGGACACCGAACCGGCCCCGCCTGCACGTTCGTCGCGCGCCGCCGCGCCGACCGCGTCGAGTAGCGACGGCAGCCCCGTGACCGTGATCCGGAGCCGGCGCGACCAGCCCGACGTGCCCCCGGCGCCCGTGCCGCGGCCCACCACGGTGCGGCCGGTGGCGATGCCGGCGACCCGGGTGCACGTCATGGACCCGCGCGGGTTCAACGACGCCCAGGAGGTCGGGGACCGTCTGAAGGCAGGACAACCCGTCATCCTCAACCTTCAAGGCGTCGACCGCGATCTCCAACGCCGGCTGATCGACTTCTCGAGTGGTCTCGCGTACGCGTTGAACGGGACGATGTCGAAAGCAGCAGATCAGGTGTTCTTGCTCACGCCCTCGAACGTCGAGGTGTCAGAGGAAGAGAAGGAGCGCCTGCAGGCACGAGGGCTGTACCGAGCCGCCCGCACGTGAGCATCATCTGCGCGTTCATCTTCGTGTACATCTTCGTGCTGATCGTGCGCGCGGTCCTCACGTGGTTCCCGATCCGGCCGGGCACTCCCGTCGCGTCGGTTGCGGTTCTGCTGCGCGACGTGACCGAGCCCGTGCTCGCGCCCGTCCGGCGGATCATTCCCCCGATCTCCAACATCGACATCTCTTCGTTGATCGTCGTGATCGCGCTGATCGTCGTTCAGCGGATCCTCTGCTGACCAGGACTTTCGCGGCGACGTATGCGCGCCGCGCTCGAAGCTCGGGCGTACACTCGTCGGCATGGAGATCACCCCTCGAGAACTGCGTGACGTCGAGATCGCCGAGGCGTTTCGTGGCTACCACCGCGACGTCGTCAACGACCTCCTCGAACGAGCAGCTGCGACCATCGATGCCGCGAACGAACGGGTGCGCGAGCTCAGCGACCGGCTGAACAGCGCGCAGCTGGAGTCCGCCCGCAGCCGCGAGACGGAAGACATCCTGCATCGCACCCTCTTGCTCGCGCAGCGCGCCGCCGACGAAGCCGTCGCCGAAGCGCAGCAGAAGTCCCGTCAGTTGATGGAGGACGCCGAGCTGCATTCGCACAAGTTGCTCGCCGAGGCCGAGTCGAACGCGCGCCAGCGGGGCGAGTCCGAACGGCGTCGCCTCGAACAGGAAACACTCGAGCTCGCCGACCGGCGCGCCGCGTTGCTCGCCGACGTCGACGCGCTCGGCCGCTTTGAAGGCGAGTTCCGCGAACGCATGGTGCGCGCGCTCGAGGCCGACCTCTCGGCGTTGCAGAGTCGGCCGTCCGCGAGTCCCGGCCCGGTGCCCGAACCGCAAGAGGTCGAGCTTCCCGTGCTCGCTGAAGCGATTGCGCCGCGTCCAGAACCGGCGACCCCGGCGCCGGCCGTCGAGGTCGAGCGCTCCGACCCGGCTGCGACCGGGGAGGTCGACATGGCCGCGCTGTTCGAGTCGGCGGCTCCCGCGCCGACCCCGACCCCGGAGCCGAGTGCGATGGCGATGCCGCGCGCGGCCGCGACCCCACCGCCGGAGCCGCCCGCACCCGAGCCCCTCGAGGTCGCGCGCGATTCGTCACCCATCGATCTGCTCGGCGATGACGCGCTGGATGCCGACGTGCTCGACGACGACGCATTCTTCGCGACGTTGCGCGAAGCGGTACACGACGACACACCGCTCGGACCGCGCGACGAAGACGACGACAATCTCGACTTGTTCAACGACGACAACGGCGATCGCTCGGGTTTCCGCGACGTCTTCCGCCGCCGGCGCTGATTCGCGCCCTGCCGTGGGAATGCGGCCCGAAAGGATCGATCCGCGAGCGCCCTGATAGCCTCCGGACTCGTTTCCGCCAGGCCAGGAGATCTCCCGGTGCGTATCCCGACCACCGCCTGGCGACGGGCTGCACTGTGCATGCTCGCCGCCGTCGCCCTGCCCGTCGTGGGTATCACGACGCCGGCCGCGGCCGCGTCCACCGGTTCCGACGGCGTCGTGTTCGCGTTCGGTTCGGCGACCTTTCACGGCTCGACCGCGAACCTCGCACTCTCCTCGCCTGTCGTTGGCATGGCTCAGACTGCCGACGGCGGCGGCTACTGGATGATCAGCGACGACGGCGGCGTGTTCTCGTTCAACGCGCCGTTCTTCGGGTCGCTCAAGGGTTGGCCGCTGCCCCTCCCGGTCGCCGCGATGGCCGCGACGGTCGACGGCGGGGGCTACTGGATCGTCACCGAAGACGGCGCCGTGTACCCGTTCGGGTCCGCGAAGGCGCACGGCAACATGTTCGGCCTCCGGTTGCAAGCGCCGATCACGGACATCGTGCCCACGCCTGACGGGGGCGGCTATTGGCTCGTGGCCGAAGACGGCGGCGTGTTCTCGTTCGGCAGTGCGCAGTTCTACGGCTCGATGGGCGCGACGCGTCTGAACGCGCCGATCTTGAGTATGGCGCCGACCGCCGGCGGCGGCGGCTACTGGCTGATCGCCAAGGACGGCGGCGTGTTCAGCTTCGGTAACGCGGTCTTCCGCGGTTCGACCGGCGCGATGCGCCTGAACGCGCCGGTCATCGGCATGGCGGTCGCCGGCAACGGCGCCGGCTACTGGCTCGTCGGCGAAGACGGCGGCGTGTTCACGTTCGGCGACGGCCTCCAGTTCTTCGGCAGCGCGGCCGGACAGGTGCCCGCAGGTCGACGCGTCACGCAGTTGGTCGGCATGCCGAACGGCGACGGCTACCGCATGCTCGCGCTCGACAACGTCTCCGACGTCGCGCTCGTCGGCATGGGGGCCCGCGGTGCGGGCGTCACCGACCTCCAGGCGCGGCTCGAATCGATGGGCTACTGGACCGGCGGTGTCAACGGTGTCTACGGCCCGCTCACCCAACAAGCCGTCTGGGCGTTCCAGAAGGTGAACGGGATCCCGCGCACCGGCGTCGTGGATGCGGCGACCCGGGTCGCGTTCCGCACCGCGCGTCGCCCGACACCGCGTTCGACGAGTGGCTACGTGATCGAAGTCGACAAGGCCCGCCAGGTGATCATCGTGGCGCGCGACGGCCGGGCCGAATGGACGATCAACACTTCGACGGGGACCGAACGGCCCTACACGTGGGAAGGCCGCCAGTACATGGCCGACACCCCGGTGGGGCGGTTCACGATGAACCGTCAGATCGACGGGGTCCGCGACGGCGAGCTCGGCACGTTGTTCCGGCCCAAGTACTTCCACCCCGACGGGATTGCGTTCCACGGGTACCCGAGTGTTCCGCCCAACCCGGCGTCGCACGGCTGCGTGCGAATGACGAACGCGGCGATCAACTGGGTCTGGGACAACAACATCATCCCGCTCGGTACGAGCGTTTGGGTCTATTAGCCCCGGTCGGTACGAGCGTTGGGGTCTCCTAGCAACGAGACCCTTCGGTGAACGAGACGCTTGACGCCCGGGCTACAATCCGGCGCCCTCGGGGGGCCGTTGCGGCCCCGCCCCGTTCGCGAACGACGCGAAGCGGGACATTCCCTCGCCGTTGAAAGGATGCCATGGCCAAGGCGACGCCGGCCGGCGCGGCCAAGACGAGCGCGAAGAAGGCGGCCAAGAAGCCGCCCGCGGCCAAGAAGCCGCCCGCGGCCGGGAAGACCACGAAGAAGGTCGTGCGGGCCACACCGGCCAAGAAGGCGGGGAAAAAGGCCGCGCCCGCGAAGAAGGTCCCGGCCCAGGCGACCAAGAAGGCCGTGCCCGTGAAGAAGGCGGCCCCCGCCAAGGCCGCCAAGGCGGTGAAGGCGGCACCGGCGAAGAAGGCGACCCCCGCGAAGAAGGCGGCGCCCGCCAAGGCGGCACCGGCGAAGGCGGCCAAGCCCGAGAAGGTCGTGAAGGCCGCGCCCGCGCCTCCGCCGCCGAAGCCGAAGAAGTTGCCTCCGCCGCTCGCGCCCAGCACGCTCGAGAAGTTGCGTGAGCGCCTCGAGGAGGAGCGGGATCGGCATCGCCGCCAGGCCGACGAGTTGCTCGCCGAAGCCGAAGCGCTTGCGTCCGAGCGCGAGCAGGGCGACACGCAGTTCGACGAGGAGTCGGGCGAAGGCGACACGGTCAGCGTCGAACGCGAGCGCGACCTCACGCTGTCCGCCACCGCGCGCCAGACCGTCGACGACATCGAGCGGGCCTTGGCGAAGATGAACGACAACAGCTTCGGACTGTGCATCACGTGCGGCGATCGCATCCCGGTCGCACGCCTCGAGGTGATCCCGTGGGCGGAGCA
>JBEVDP010000158.1:0-3855 GCA_040513235.1 Acidimicrobiia bacterium
CAGTGTCGGCATCCGGCGTGTGACCGCGCTGCGCAAGATCACCGAGTCGGGCGCCGTCCACGACAAGCGCGAGATCGACGCCGTCCTCGAGGTCCTCAACGAGACGACGCTCGACCTCGGGCCACGCGTGGCCGAGTTCGAACGTCGCGGTGCCGAGCTGCTCGCCAAGCAACACGGAGTGTTCGTCAACTCGGGCTCCTCCGCCTTGCGCCTCGCAGTCGACCTGCTCGGCTGCGAACCGGGCGACGAGGTCATCACGCCGGCGTTGACCTTCTCGACCGACGTCGCGCCGCTCGTCCACTCGGGAATCGTGCCCGCCTTCGTCGACGTCGAGCCGGACACGCTGCAGATCGACGTCTCGAAGATCGAGGAGATGATCGGCCCGCGAACGAAGGGCATGCTCATTCCGAATCTCGTGGGCAACATCCCCGATTGGGATGCCATCAAGACCATTTCCGAGCAGCACGACCTCCCAGTCATCGAGGACAGCTGCGACGTCCTCGACTCGTGGTTGCGCGGCTCACGCACCGGCGAACGCGTCCCGATCACGGTCACCAGCTTCGCCCGCAGCCACGCGATGACGTGCGCTGGGATGGGCGGCATGATCGCGGTCGACGACGACGACTGGTACGACCGCGCGCTCGTCCGCAGGCGCTGGGGCCGCCGGTCGGAGTCGTTCCTCTACGGCACTCGCAAGGACGACCCGAATCGCTTCGATACCCTCGCCGACGGAACGCCGTACGACTTCATCTTCGTGTTCGACGACGCCGGCTACAACTTTGAGCCGTCCGAGATCATGGCCGCGTACGGCCTCGTCCAGATGGACAAGTTGGCCGACTTCAACGCTCGCCGCCGCCACAACTTCGACCAGCTCGACGCGATGTTCGCGGACCACGAAGACCTTGTCATCAGGCCGCGCGCCACAGAAGGCGCTGAGACGATCTGGATGCGTTATCCGTTCCTTCTGCGCGACGGCATCGACCGAACGCTTGTGCAGGAGTTCCTCGCCGAGCGCAATGTCGCCACCCGCATGGTGTGGACCGGCAACATCCTCCGCCAGCCCGGCTTCGCCGACATGTCGCATCGCCAGCCAGCGGATGGCTTGCCCGGCACCGACCTCGTGATGGACCGTGCGCTCACGCTGCCGATCCACCACGGGCTCACGAGCGACGACCTCGGCTACATGGTCGAGTGTCTGAACGAGCTGTTCCGGACGCTCTGAGAAGCCCATGCCACGCTCCGGTGAACGGCTCCGGGGGAGAGACGCAATTCCTCGCTCCATGCTCTGTGAATTGGCTGGCCGTGCGTCCACCTAAGGGTGCGCGAGCCCGCGCGAAGCGTTCAATGACACGCGCAGCAGTGCTCGCAGACCGATTTGCGAGCTGTTGGCGTCGTCGGTACGGGTGGCGGGAGTTGCCTCGATGATTGCGTTGCGGCAGCGCCCTGGCTTCCCCTTAGTGAGCGGTGATGCGTGCGAAACGGCGCTCCACGTCGGGGATGCGTTCGGGATGGGTTAACAAGAAGGAACGATTCTGGAGGACCGCATCGACGATCATGCGTCCGACTTCGTCAGCCGCGAGCTCGTCGGGCTCCAAGGTCGGTGACGGCGGTGCGTCCGGCGATTCGGGAGAACGACCGAGCCTGCTCGGTACCCGCCCCGGCATCACGACCGTGACGCCGATGGGCGCGCCGGCAGCGCTGAGCTCCATCGCGAGCGTCTCGCTGAGCGCGAGCACCCCGTGTTTCGCAACGTTGTATGGCCCGATACCCGCGACGGGAAGCACGGCGGCCATCGACGCAACGTTCACGACGTGACCCTCGGTACCCGTCGCCAGCATGCGGGGCACGAAGGAGCGGATGCCGTGCAACACACCTCGCAGGTTCACCCCCAGCACGGCGTCCCAATCGGCGAGCGGGAGCTCCCAACACGTTCCGCCTCGGATGATCCCTGCGTTGTTGCACAGGACGTCGACGGAGCCGAAGTGGCGGTAGGACTGCTCCGCAAGCGCCTCCACTGCATGGGGATCTGCGACGTCGCAGACGATGCCGGTCGCCCGGTCCTCCCCGAGCGCGACAACCTCGCGATCTAGGCGCGTGCGGTCGACGTCGGACATGACGACCTTCATGCCGGCACGGGCGAACGCCTGCGCGATGCCGAGACCAATACCACTCGCGGCACCGGTGACGACGGCGACCCGGTCCTTCAGCTCATCCATCGGCGTAGTGTGCCAGAGCGCCTTCGCGGGCGTTACGGCGGGACGAGAGGGAGTGATCGTGCATGCAGTGAGGGGACATGAAGGGGAACCCCGAGTCGTCGAGATCGACGAACCGCCCGGCCGTGGCGAGGTCATCACGATGCGCGCGGCTGGCATTTGCGCATCCGACCTCGGCTACTTGGCGCTTGGTACCGACAAGATTCTGGGGCACGAGCTCGCGGGCATGCGCGCGGACGGGACACCAGTCGCGGTCGAGGGCTTGTTCGGCTGCGGCGTCTGCGACTATTGCCGATCGGGACGAAACAATCTGTGCCACCAGTCGGCCCAGATGGCTCTCGGGATCATGCAAGACGGTGGGATGGCCGAGCAGTTTCGCGTCCCGACGGAGAAGCTGGTCGAGCTGCCCGCCGGCCTCGATCTCTCGGATGCGGCACTCGTCGAACCAACCTCGGTCGCATGGCACGGAGTACGCGTAGGCGGCACCTCAGAAGATTCGACCGTTGCCGTCGTCGGCGGTGGATCGATCGGACAGCTCGCCGCCGCCTCGGCCCAGAGACAAGGCGCCGCTGAAGTTGCGTTGGAGGCGCGCTATCCCCACCAACACGCGATCCGAGAACGCCTCGGAGTCGGCGAACCGCACGACCGTTACGACATCGTGATCGAAGCCGCCGGGTCACCCAGTGCGATCCAACGATGCGTCGAACTGGTGAAGCCCGGAGGCACTGTCGTGGTCCTCGGCGTCGTTCGCGGACCACTCGACATCCCATTCCCGTCGCTGCTCACGAAGGAGGTCCGGCTGGTCGCGTCGATGGGGTATTGCGGCCACCCCGGGCCGCGTGAGATGCGTCACGCGGCTGAGATGCTCGCCGCACGGCCGGAGATCGGCGCGTCGCTGATCACTCACCGGTTCCCGCTCGAAGACGCCGCCGAGGCGTTCCGCGTCGCCGCGGACCGCGAATCGGGGGCCATCAAGGTCGCCGTAGACATCATCTCTCCGTGATCGATCTCCGGCGTTCACCATCGTTCGCCGGCGTCTCCACCGAGAGGGGCCGCGAGTACGTCGGGTTCCGCGTTCCATGGAAGCCGACGTCAGCACAGCCTCTGGGGCCGCGCGGCAACATGTCGAGCGATGGTGATGCGCTGCGACTCCGACATCACCAGCGCTCGGCAGCGGTTTCTATCGTGAGAGGTCGTGTGTACGACAGGTCATCGCGATCACGGGTTCCCTTGAGGTAGCCCAAGTCAGTGAAGAACGGAGACTGGACCAGTGATGCGTCGGCGGTGAAGGCGAGCTCGACGGTCGAGCGCCGGACGGCGATCTTCCATGCACCGTCGCGACGCTCGAGGCGGTCGATGTAGCGTCCGCACATCATCGTGGCCGCTTTGCCATCTTTCCCGAGCAGCGCGACGAGGACGTAGCTCTCGGCGTGGGCGTCATCGCCGTCGATCTCACACGTGTGCGTGGTGACGTTGTGGAGATGCGCGTCGGACGTGGCGGCGTGCGCCGCGTTTGCCCATGCGGCGTACTCCGGCCCGGGAATGGTCGCCGTGCCGTGTTCGTCGATGCCATCATCGTGGTAGGTGCTGCTGAGCAGCGCGACGTCATGGCGATCACACCCACGCGCGTGGGTCGCGATGC
>JBEVDP010000159.1:0-3048 GCA_040513235.1 Acidimicrobiia bacterium
CGACGGCGCTGGGGCCGGCGACACGCAATGCGGTCTCGCCCCAAGGGCGCGGCGCGAGCAGTGCGACGAGGCCGATCGCCCACGCGCCCCAAAGGAAAATCGCCGCGACGAACGCAGGCGCGGTTGCCCAACCGTCGAGCGCGTCCGCGAGCGCGTCGCCCGTCGCGATCGGGAGTAGCGCCCAGGTCAATCGCGCGCACCACAAGAACATTGATCGAGCGCGCTCCGCGTTTCGGGGATCGTCCAGCTGCGTTCGTATACTAGGAAGCTTCATGCCCTCGACCGTGCTTGCAGCAGGGATGGCCACTGCGATCGGCAGCCTCCCGCACCGCGACGCGGCTGCGGCGTCCGCGCTCGTCTTGCGCTGCCTGCCCGAACTCCCGGCCGCGCCGCAGCTCCCGAATCGCACCGTGCGCGAGGGTGTGCTCGCGCAGTGGCTAGGTGGTGTCGACGGCGTACGAGTCGCCGACGACGGTGTCATCGCCTTGGATCACCGCCTCGACCTGGACGCGGCCATTTGCACGGAGCTGCACGCCGACCGCCACGCGGGGCTGCTCGCGTTCGTCGACGCGACGAGCGCGCTCCCGCGCCCACCGGCGCGGGTGAAAGCACAGGTCACGGGCCCGCTCACCTTGGGCGTCGCGCTCGCGCGCGCTGGTGTTCCCGAGAACGAAGCGTTCGCGTTCGGTGCTGCCGTGTCGCGCAGTTGGGCCGCCGCGGTGCAGCGCCTCTTCGCGGCACGAATACCGGGTGTCGCGCTCGTGCTGTTCTTCGACGAGCCCGCCCTCGTGTTGTGGCGCGCCGAGGATCCGCCGTTCGAGCGCGAGCTCGCGACCGACCTCTTGTCGGGGACGCTCGCGTCGTCGTCGTGCGTCACCGGGGTACACGTGTGCGGCCGCGGCGACCTCCGCCTCGCGCTCGACGCCGGACCCGACGTCGTGCAGGTCGACGTCGACGTCGTTGTGCCCGAGGACGCCTTGGCGCTCAGTCGCTTCCTCGACGGCGACGGCTGGATCGCCTGGGGCGCGGTCCCGACGCACGGACCGATCGGGGAGCATCCCACTCCGCTGTGGAAGGCGATGCTCGAACTTTGGTGCGAACTGACCCGGCGAGGCTGTGATCCGGTGCAGTTGCGGACCCACGCGTTGGTCACGCCCGCGTGCGGTCTCGCGGGCCACGGACCGTCTCAGGCCGAGCGCGCGATGTTGCTCGCACGGGAGCTCGGCAACCGCGTCCACGACCAGGCCGCAGCCACCAAGCTTTCGATCGGCGCGTGACGCAATAGATTTCGTGCTGTGGCCGCACCCCCCACAGCCGTCGAGCGCGTCGCCGCGTTACGGGTACTGATCGAATACCACACCGATCGTTACTTCGTCCTCGACGATCCCGAGATCAGCGACGCCGAGTTCGACGTGCTCGTGCGCGAGCTGCGCGACCTCGAACAGAAGCACCCCGAGCTCGTCACCGAGGACTCGCCGACGCAACGCCCGGGCGGTTACGCGGCGTCGACGTTCGCGCCCGTGAAGCACCGGGCGCGCATGCTCTCGCTCGACAATGCGTTCTCGTTCGACGATCTGCAGGCGTGGTCGACGCGGATCGAGAAGCTGGTTCCGGGCCCGATCCGTTATGTCGCGGAGCCGAAACTCGACGGTCTCGCGATCTCGCTGCAATACGAGAACGGCGACTTCACGATCGGGGCGACACGCGGCGACGGCGTCACCGGCGAAGACGTCACCGAGAACCTGCGGACGATCGCGACCATCCCGAAGCGGCTCAAGGGCAAGACCCATCCTGCCGTCCTCGAGGTGCGAGGCGAGGTGTTCATGCCGCTCGCGTCATTCGCCGAGTTGAACCGGCGCCAGGGCGAGGCGGACGAGCGCCTGTTCGTCAACGCCCGCAACGCGGCGGCCGGGAGCTTGCGCCAGAAGGACCCGGGCATCACCGCGACCCGCGATCTGACGTTGTTCTGCTACCAGACCGGTGCGATCGAAGGCGGAAGGCCGCTGCGTACACACACCGAGATGCTCGCGTGGTTGGAGAAGCTCGGCTTCCCCGTGAACCAGAACATCCGTGCCTTTGACGACCTCGCGGACGTGTGCGCGTTCTGCACCGAGATCGAGAACCAACGGCACTCACTGGGCTACGACATCGACGGTGTCGTCGTGAAGGTTGACGATCTCGGGCAGCGGGCCGAGATGGGTGTGACTTCGCGCGCGCCGCGGTGGGCGATCGCGTACAAGTTCCCCCCCGAAGAGAAGACGACCCGCCTCAACGACATCATGGTGAGTATCGGGCGCACCGGGCGCGCGACGCCGTTCGCGGTCCTCGAGCCCGTGTTCGTCGGCGGTGCGAACGTCTCGCTCGCGACGCTCCACAATGAGGACGACATCGCGCGCAAGGACGTGCGGCCGGGCGACACGGTGATCGTCCGGCGCGCAGGTGATGTCATTCCCGAGGTCGTCGGTCCGGTTCTCGCGAAGCGCCCGAAGAACACTCGCAAGTGGAAGTTCCCCTCGAAGTGTCCAGAGTGCGGCGAGCCCCTCGTTCGGGTCGAGGGCGAGGCGAATCATCACTGCGTCAACGTCGACTGCCCGATGCAGCGCGTTCAGCGGATCGTCCACTTCGCGAGCCGGGGCGCGATGGACATCGAGGGGCTCGGCGAGGAGCGGGTGCGCCAGTTCGTCGACGCCGGCCTGCTCACCGACGCGGGCGACATCTACAGGTTGACCGTCGAAGCGCTCGTCCCGCTCGAACGCATCGGCGAACGCAGCGCGCAACTCCTCGTGGATGCGATCGCGGCGTCGAAGGAGCAGGCGCTGTGGCGGCTGCTCGTGGGACTCGGCATCAACCACGTCGGCCCGACCGCCGCGCAAGCCCTGGCCCGTCAGCTCCGCAACCTCGATGCCATTGCCGACGCGTCAGAGGAACGGCTCACCGGTGTCGACGGGATCGGGCCGATCGTCGCGCAGAGCGTGCAGCGCTTCTTCACGATCGACCGCAACCGCGATCTCGTCGACCGCCTGCGGGCGGCCGGCGTCGAATTCGAGA
>JBEVDP010000160.1:0-3782 GCA_040513235.1 Acidimicrobiia bacterium
GGTTTCTTGTGGCAGAACATCGGCACGTTGTCGCCGGAGGCACCCGGAACGGTCACCGCGCGCCTGAATCCGGCCTACGCAACCGAACGGGGGACGCTCGGCTACACGCTGAACTTCATCGTTCCCGCGTCGATGATGTGCGGCAACCTCCGGTTCGACGTGCACATCACGAGTCCGAACGGCTGGACCGCCGATCGGAGCATCTACATCGACTCGACGCTGCAACAGACACTGCGCCTGGCCGGGATCATGGTCGGCTACAACGGGCCGGCCAGCTCGACGGCGGGTGCGCCCAACCTGACGCTCGCGGCACCGACGCTCGCCGACCTGCAGGCCACGTCCGCGTGGACGCTGCTGACGTTCCCGGTTCGCAGTGTGGCCACATATCGCGTCGCGGGGACGGTCACATGGAATCTGCCGTTGACCGATTCCCCGAGTTGTTCGGGCTGCTGCACGCCGAACTGGGTTGCGCTGAACACGGCAGTGCAAGCCGTACGCACGGCTGATGGCAACCGAACGGACGTCCTCTACTACGGGCTCATGGCGAACGGCATCCCGATGGGACCGATCGTCGGGTGTAACACCGGCGGCGTGAGCACCGGCGGCAACGGCGCGGGTGTGACGATGGCGCACGAACTCGGCCACGCGTGCGGCCGCCCCCATTCGCCGTGCGGGACACCTGGCGATGCGGCGTATCCGGCGTACGAGCCCTACGACCCCGCCGGAACGCCGACGGCATCGACGGGTGAGTACGGGCTCGACATCAGCAGCGGCGCGATCAAGTCGCCGGCGATGTTCAAAGACTTGATGTCGTATTGTGGGCCGAAGTGGGTGTCGCTGTTCGTGTACGGACGGCTCACCAACAACGCCGGATTGGCGCCCGTGCGAGTCTGTGTCGACCGGCCCTGGTGGCGCGACGAGATTCTGTACGAATGGGAGTTGATCCCGGAGAAGTGGCTCCCGGATCCGCCACCGGATCCGACATGGTTGGAGCGTGTCGTGTCACCGCAACCCGTCATCTCGGTCATCGGAGTGCTTCACGGTCCGAACGAACTCGAGATCCGCAGCGTGTTCCGGCTCGAAGCGGAGAGCGAGGTATCCAACGGCCGCGCCCTCGACCTCCGAGCCGAACTGCTCGACCGTGAAGGCCGAGTGATCTCGAGCGGAACCGTGTACAGCCTTCGTTCCTACGCGTCGTGCGACTGTGGATGTGACGAACACGGCGACGACGGCGAGTCATACCCTCGCCTGGTGCAGGCGTTCGTCCCGAATGTCGAGGACGGCGCACTCTTGCGCGTTCAACGCGCGGGCGAGACGGTGTGGGAACGCCGCGCGTCGGAGCGCAGGCCGGCCATTCGCGACGCGACCGTGGACTTGAAGGAGGGCGAGCTGCACCTGCGATGGTCACCGGATGTGACGTCGGAGGACGAGCCGCAGTGCTGGGCCCAGTGGTCGAACGATCGCGGGCGCACCTGGCGGGCGCTCAGCGCCGACCTGCGCGACGGCGCGGCAACTCTCGATGCCCGTCATCTTCCCGCGGGACGCGTGGCGATACGCCTGCTACTGAGCGACGGGTTCAGAACTGCGATCTCCAAGCAGCTCACCGTGACGGTCCCGCGGCGCCCGCCCGAAGCGAGCATCCTGAGCCCACGCGACGGTCAGACGTTCATCGCGCAGAACCCGATGCGGCTCTGGGGCGCGGCCAGTGATTCGCGCGGCGAACCGCTGGCCGACGACGCCGCGCGCTGGAGCATCGACGGCGAGGAGGTCGCGACTGGCTTCGACGCGTTCAGAGAAGCGCCGCAGCCTGGTCAGCACACCGCAACGCTCGTTGTGAGCGCCGGCGACGGCAACACCGAGATCTCCGTCCGGTTCGTGACTGTGGAGCTCCCGGAGGAACGCGACGAGGGCTGAACCGAGTCCCACTACTTGGCGACGACCCCGCCCCTGCCCGTCACGCGCACGGCTTCCGGAAGGGCGGAACGCGCGCGAATCGTCACTTGAAGTCAGAATCAGCGATCGCGCCCAGCGGCGATGCCTCCAAGAGAACGCCGAGTCGTTCGAGCTGCCTCTTCGTTGTCTCGCGCATCCACGGTTCCGGTGGCTCCGCGCCGGCGAGGAGCTCCAGGGCCTCGGGCCGCCTCCCAACGCCGTAGAGCGCCTCCGCCATCGTCGCTTGCATCCAGTACTTCGATTCCGGCCCCTCCGCCTCCGCCGCGGCGAGGTTGTCCTTTCCGCTCTCGATGATGCGGTGACGTACGCGTTCCGCGTTGACAAAGTCGGCAATCGCTTCTGCTCGTTGGTCGTCGCGGAGTACGAGCGCGCGTTCGTTCAGCAAGAACGCGAAGTTAATTCCGTCGTAGGGTTCGTCCTTGACGACAAAACCTCGACGGTACGCGTCGATCGCAGTTTCCAGCGCGGACGGCACCTCAGGAGCACTTGACTTGCCCATGCCTGCGCGCTCCTTATCGAAGCAGTCACACCGCGGCGCGACGATGACGGGGTGCCGAAACTGCTCGGGCGGCGTGATCCAACATGTCGACGGCACCGTCGCAGGATGCACGAACGGTGAGACCGACGACGGTGACGGTCTCGATAACCCGCAGAGCCGCTCAGCCGAAACGTCCTGGAAGTGCTGGGGGCTCTGCGACCATTGCGGAACACAGCAGCAAGGTTCTCGACCGCGCTGAACGATAGGCGTACGGTGTAGCCCGGCCGACTCAGGCATAGCAACGGCCCGCCAAGCCGCCGGAAGCGGGGACTTCACGACCGTGTCTCGCATCTTCCTTTCGTATCGGCGCGACGACGGACTGTCAGTTCTTCTTCGGGATCGTCTGGTGGACGAGTGCGGCGCGAACGCCGTCGCCTTCGACGTACAGCACGTTGCAGAAGGCTTTGACGATGGCCAAGCGAGACGTAAGGCGCTCGACACTCTTGATGTGGTCATCGTCCTCGTGCGCCCACCCTCGAGCATCTTCGGTCTGAACGACGCACGTGATGGCGTCAGGATCGGACTCGAAGAGACTCTGCGCCAAGAGAAGGTCTGGATGCCTGTGCTCGTCGACGTCGCCAAGATGCCCGAGCCGAGCGACTGCCCCGACTGCGTCGAACTAACCGGCTACCAGCAGGCATTGCGCGCCGGTCACGTCGCCTTCCGCCGTGATGTTGCCCACTTGCCCGAGGATCTGCGATGACCGACAACCGATTTGGTCACATCTTCGTGTCGTACAGCCGCAAAGACCAGGAGTACGTCGCCAAGCTGCTTGAGGCTTTTGACGAAAGGAAGATCAAGTATTGGAGCGACAAGATGGTCCCCGCCGCCGACCGATTCGTGCGCGTGATTGAACGCAAACTTGAAACCGCGACAGCCGTTGTTGTCGTGATGACGCCCGACTCCAAGCGCTCGCAATGGGTCGAAACCGAACTGCAATACGCGCTGTCACTTCCTCGGCCCGTGGTGCCTCTCCTGCTGCGCGGAAAGCGCTTCTTCATTGTCAGCGCGAGGCAGGAAGTGGACGTGCAGGATGGTGGACTGCCACCCGAGGAGTGGTTCGCGGATCTGCGAACGTTGGCTGCGGACAAGGCCGCACTCGCCGAGGCAGAACGCGCCGCGGCCGCACACGAGGAAGAGGCACGCGCCGAGGAAGAGGCCCGCGCCGAGGAAGAGGCCCGCGCCGCGGCTGTCCGCGAGGAAGAGGCACGCGCCGCGGCTGTCCGCGAGGAAGAGGCACGCGCCGCGGCTGTCCGCGAGGAAGAGGCACGCGCCGCGGCTGTCCGCGAGG
>JBEVDP010000161.1:0-3284 GCA_040513235.1 Acidimicrobiia bacterium
GTCACGATCGCCGACCTGTTCCGCTCCCACATCGGGAACACGCGGCCCGCGGTGCAGTTCGGCTCCGACACCTGGACCTACGAACA
This sequence comes from Acidimicrobiia bacterium, assembly GCA_040513235.1. Lineage (GTDB taxonomy): Bacteria > Actinomycetota > Acidimicrobiia > IMCC26256 > PALSA-610 > JANNHK01. The sequence continues at coordinate 87 of JBEVDP010000161.1, forward strand.
GGTGCTGTCCGAGGTCGCGCAGCGAGCCGCGTTCCTCCTCGACCACAAGCCGGCCGGTGCTCCGTTCCACGTCGGCGTGCTGTTCGACAACACGCCCGAGATGTGGTTCGCGCTCGGCGCGTGCGCGATATCGGGCGCGACGCTCGTCGGCATCAATCCGACCCGCCGCGGCGCAGAGCTGGCGCGCGACATCGAGCACACCGACTGTGCGGTTCTGCTGACTGAGGACGCACACGTCGGACTTCTCGACGATACGGGCGACGTCGTCCCGTCCGATCGCCTGTTCGTCGTCGAGCGACCGGAGTGGGCGACGGCCCTGGCGCCGTACGCGGGCGCAGCGCTGCCGGAAGCCCCGATCGATCCGCGTGCGCCGTTCATGTTGATCTTCACGTCGGGCACGACGGGCGCGCCCAAGGCCGTGATCATGTCCCACGGGCGACTCACGATGTACGGCTCGCGTCTGGCCGGCAACGTCGGCCTCGGCCCCGACGACGTCTGCTACTCCGTGATGCCGCTGTTCCACTCGAACGCGGCCGTCGCCGGGTTCGCGAACGTTCTGGCGTCGGGCGCGACCGTCGTGCTCCGCCGGCGGTTCTCGGCGAGCGCCTGGCTCCCCGACGTGCGGGAGTACGGCGTCACGTTCTTCAACTACGTCGGCAAGCCGCTCACTTACATCCTCGCGACGCCGGAGCAGGCCGACGACGCCGACAACCCGTTGAAAATCGCGTTCGGCAACGAAGCCGCACCCCTCGACATCGAGCGGTTCGCGGTGCGCTTCGGTTGCTATGTCGCCGACGGTTACGGCTCCACCGAGGGCGGCATCAACATGGGCCGCACACCCGACACGCCGCCGGGCTCGCTCGGTGCGCCGGTCGAGCCGTTGCGGGCGGTGATCCTCGACACCGATACGGGCGAGGAGTGCCCGCGCGCGGCGTTCGACGCGCACGGCCGGTTCCTCAACGCCGACGTCGCGATCGGCGAGATCGTGAATCCCGACGGCGCCGGCGGCTTCGAGGGCTACTACAACAACGACGAAGCGAACGCGGAGCGGATGCGCGGCGGGATGTACTGGACCGGCGATCTCGGATACCGCGACGAAGCCGGCTTCTTCTACTTCGCGGGCCGCAACTCCGACTGGCTTCGCGTCGACGGCGAGAACTTTGCCGCGGCACCGGTCGAGAACATCCTCGCTCGCCATACCGACGTCGTGATCTCCGCGGTGTACGCCGTGCCGGCCGTCGACGTCGGCGACGACGTGATGGTCGCACTTCACCTCCGCATTGGGGCGGCGTTCGATCCCGACGACTTCACGGCCTTCCTCGCCGCGCAGTCCGACCTCTCGCCGAAGTGGGTACCGCGGTACGTCCGGGTCAGCAGCGGGCTGCCGTCCACCGCGACGCAGAAGGTACTCAAGCGCGTGTTGCGGCGCGAGCACTGGGAGTGCGACGACGCGGTCTGGTGGCGCGCGGGGCGCGACGCCGCGTTCCGGCTGCTCAGCGCGACCGACGCGTCGAGCCTGCGCGAGCAGTTCGCGGCCCGTGGCCGCGCCCACCTCCTCGGACGAGGCTGAGGGCGGCCAGCGCGGCGTCCTTGTGCTCGCGCCGGAACGGCGGCGCGACCTTGCCGAAGCCGACGAGCTCGGGCTGCAGCGCGGTGAGCGCGTCGGGTGTGACGAGCGACCACTCGATCTTCACTTTGTGCAGCGCGTCGGCGATCGCGGCGCGGTACAGCACGCCCTCGGAGGTGTGGAGGAGCGTGTGCGATGCCAGGATCTTGTCGAGTGGGCCCGGCAACTCGAGGGTCTTGCCGACGACCGCGGCCTGCGTCACGTCGGCGTCGATCTCCTTCACGAGCGCCCGGACCGATTGTGCGGTCTGCTTCGTCGCCGCGCGCGTCGCTTCGCGCACCCACGCGTCCGCTTTACTGCGCGGCATCAGCTCGGCGTTGTGGTACACGAACCGTTCCGTTTCGGGTGGCATGAGGACGATGTCCCACGTGCCGAGCAGCGCACCGCTGGTGTCGACGGCGGCGACACCGGCCTTCCCGGTCCTGGCGAAGAAGCCGAGTGCGCAGGTGGTCACTGCGTCAGCATCGCGCGTCACCCTGACAACGGGTGCCAACATTGCCGGCGATGCCACCCCCGGAAGCCCGCGCCCTCGTCCTCGACGAGCCCCGGACGCTGACCGAACGCCGGTTCGCCATCCCCGAGATCGGCGACGACGACGGCGTGCTGCGCGTGGAAGCGTGCGGCCTGTGCGGAACTGATCACGAGCAGTACTCGGGCGAGCTGCATCCCGGTTACGCGTTCGTTCCCGGACACGAAACCGTCGGCATCGTGGAGGCCGTCGGGCCGCGCGCCGCGGAACGATGGGACGTGCACGCGGGCGACCGCGTGGCGGTCGAGGTCTTCCTCTCGTGCCGGAAGTGCGCCGCGTGCCGCGCGGGTGCGTACCGGCGATGCGCGCAGCACGGGCTGCGCGACATGTACGGCTTCGTGCCTGCGGACCGTCCGCCCGGACTCTGGGGTGGGTACGCGGAATACCAGTACCTCGCGCCCGACTCGCTCGTCTTGGCCGTGCCGGCCGTGCTCGATCCGGTGGTGGCGACGATCTTCAACCCGCTCGGCGCGGGGGTCCGGTGGGCGGTCACCGTTCCCGAGCTGCAGCCGGGCGCCATCGTCGCGGTACTCGGCCCGGGCATCCGAGGCTTGAGTGCCGCCGCCGCGGCGAAGGACGCGGGCGCGGGATTCGTGATGGTCACCGGGCTGGGGTCGCGCGACGGCGCCCGGCTCGAGATCGCGCCGCAATTCGGCGCCGACCTCGTCGTCGATGTCGAATCGGTGGAGCCGGCGCGCGCGTTGCGCGCCGCGACGGGCGAGTTGGCCGACATCGTCGTCGACGTGACGGCGAAGGCGCCGGCCGCACTCGCGCAGGCGATCGCGACGGCACGTGCGGGCGGGACGATCGTGCTCGCGGGGACGCGCGGCAGCTCGGAGACGCCCGGATTCGTGCCTGACGTCGTCGTGTACAAGGAACTGCACCTCGTCGGCGCACTCGGCGTCGATGCTCCCGCCTACCGCGCCGCGCTGGCCATGCTGGCGAGCGGTCGGTACCCCTTCGCCGATCTCGATCGTCGTGTCGTCGGTCTCGACGGAGTCGACGGGCTCCTGCAATCGATGGCCGGCGACGGCCCCCCACC
>JBEVDP010000162.1:0-5136 GCA_040513235.1 Acidimicrobiia bacterium
CGCGGGCCCGGGCCCGCCGGCCCCGCGGGGCCCCGGTGTGTGCTCGGGTGGGGTGGGGGGTACCCCGCCGTGTCGCGCGCGGGGCCCGAGCGGCCCGGCCCGCAGGGCCAGGAGCGGAGACGCATGACGGATACGGTCACGTATCGGCTCACCGTCAACGGCACAATACATGACGTTGCCGAGGGCTGGATCGGTGAGAGCTTGCTGTACGTGCTGCGCGAGCGACTCGGTCTGCCCGGGGCGAAGAACGCGTGCGAGCAAGGCGAGTGCGGTTCGTGCTCGGTGCTGTGCGATGGCGTGTTGGTGTGCTCCTGCCTCGTGCTCGCCGCGTCGATGACTGATGTCGAGATCACAACGGTCGAAGCAATGGCCGACGACGGCGCATTGTCAGACGTGCAGCAGGCGTTCGTCGACGCGGGCGCCGTGCAATGCGGGTTCTGCACGCCCGGGCTCGTCATGGCGGTGCACGATCTCCTCGCCCGGAGTCCCGAGCCCGACGACCTCGAATTGCGCGAAGCCATCTCCGGGAACCTCTGTCGCTGCACCGGCTACGGCCGCATCCTGCAAGCCGTGCGCGACACCGTCAGCCGGAGGTTGGCATGAGCCTGAGCGAGCGTCGGGAGCCGGGTATCTCATCCCACCGGGCGCAAGCGCCCGGCGGGAGCCCCGAACCGGCGAGCAGCAAGCGGGGCCCGAGCGGCCCGGCGCGAGGAGACGCAGGGCGCAGCGACCGCAGGGGAGCGGAGCCCGGAGTCGACCCATCGACGAGCGCCGAGAGCGGGCAAGCGTGACCACGACCATCGAGCAACGCCGCTTGCATCGGGTCGGGGAGAGCGCGCCGCGGCCCGATGGCGTCCCGAAGGTACAGGGCAGCTTCGCGTTCGGCTCCGACCTCTGGGCCGACGGGATGTTGTGGGGGCGCACGTTGCGCTCGCCGCACCCGTACGCGCGCATCAAGAGCATCGACCTCGCGCCCGCGTGGCAGATGCCCGGTGTACGCGCAATCGTCACTGCCGACGACGTCCCCGGTCTCATGACCTACGGGCTCGAGCACGCCGACCAGCCGGTCTTCGCGCGCGATGTCGTGCGCTACGTGGGTGAGCCGATCGCCGCGGTCGCGGCCGACCACCCGGAGACGGCGCGCCGCGCGGCCGCCGTGATCCGCATCGAGTACGAGGTGCTCGATCCGCTCACCGATCCCGAGGCGACATTCGACGCCGCGCCGATCCATCCCGAGGGCAATGTGTTCCGCCATATGCGCATTCGGCATGGCGACGTCGACGCGACCGGCGCGGTCGTGGTCGAAGGGACATACGAGGTCGGAATGCAGGACCAGGCCTTCCTCGGCCCCGAAGCCGGGTTGGCCGTCCCCGACGACGACGGCCACGGCGTCGAGTTGTTCATCTCGACGCAGTGGCTGCATGTCGATCGCGATCAGGTGGCCGCATGCCTCGGCCTCCCGGTCGAGCGAGTACGGCTCACGCTCGCCGGCGTCGGTGGCGCGTTCGGCGCGCGCGAAGACGTCAGCCTGCAAGTGCACGTCTGCCTGCTCGCGCTGCGCACGAGCCAACCGGTGAAAATGATGTACGGCCGCGAGGAGTCGTTCTTCGGGCATGTGCACCGGCATCCGGCGCGCATGTGGTACCGGCACCATGCGACCGCCGAGGGCGAATTGGTGAAGGTCGAAGCGCGCCTGTTGCTCGACGGCGGCGCGTACGCCTCCACGAGTGCGGCCGTGATCGCCAACGCGTCGTGTTTCGCCGTCGGGCCATACCGCGTCCCCAACGCGGTGATCGACGGCTACGCCGTGCGCACGAACAACCCACCGTGCGGCGCGATGCGCGGCTTCGGCGCGGTGCAGAGTTGCTTCGCGTACGAGGCGCAGATGGACAAGCTCGCGGTGGCGCTCGGCCTGGATCCGATCGAACTTCGCTTGCGCAACGCGCTCACGACTGGCGACATGCTCATTACTGGTCAGGTGCTGCACGGCGCGGCGCCCGTCGCGGAAGTCATCCGCGAGTGCGCGAGCGCGCCACTCCCACCCGCCGCCCTCGACGACTTCCTCGCGCGCCCCGGGGGGATCGGTCGCACTGCGCGAGCCGCCGATGTACGCCGCGGCGTCGGGTTCGCAGCCAGCATCAAGAACCTCATGTTCTCCGAGGGCTTCGACGACTATTCGACTGCCCGAGTGCGCATCGAAGACGGCGTCGTGACCGTGCACACCGCGTGCGCGGAGGTCGGGCAGGGCTTCGTGACGCTGGCCCAGCAGATCGCACGCGAGACGCTCGGCCTCGACGACGTCGTGCTCGCCCCGGCCGACACCGCGGTCGGTTCCGCGGGATCGACCTCGGCCAGTCGCCAGACGTGGATGTCGGGCGGCGCGGTACTTCGGGCTTGCGCCGACGTGCTCGCGCTCGTTGCCGCCGATGTCGCCGAGAAGTCGGGGGTCGAACCCGCGTCGCTTTCGCTCGACGGCAACCGGCTCCGATCTGCCGACGGCCAAGTCGACGTGGCGATGCTCGACGCGGTTGCGGGTGAGATCTACGAAGCGACGCACGAATATCACCACGCACCGACCCACGCGCTCGACGAGAACGGGCAGGGCGACGCGCACGTGTCGGTCGCGATCGCCGCGCACCGGGCCGTCGTCGACGTCGACACTGAGCTCGGGTTGATCCGTGTCATCGAGGTCACGACCGCGCAAGACGTCGGGCGCGTGCTCAACCCACTGCAAGCCGTCGGGCAAGTGGAAGGTGGCATCGCGCAGGGTGTCGGCCTCGCGGTGATGGAAGAGGTCGTCGTCGACGGCGGCCACATCCGAAACCCGTCGTTCACCGACTACCTGATTCCGACCGCGCTCGACATGCCCGTCGTCACCATCGCGGCGCTCGTCGAAGAACCCGAGCCCGGTGCGCCGTTCGGCGCCAAAGGCATCGGCGAACCGCCCACGATCTCCTCGACCGCGGCCGTCGCCGCTGCGGTCCGCGACGCGACGGGCTTGCCCCTCCCACGCGTGCCGATCCGGCCCCAGGACATCGCATTGGCGTCTGAAGCCGCGGCGTCGAGGGACGCATGAGCCGCCTGCTGTTGCGTGGCGCGCGGTGGCCTGGTGAGGTCGCGATCGAAGACGGCGTCATCACCGATGTCGGTACCGTAACGGCTGCCGCGGGCGACGAGGTGCTCGACTGCAACGGCGGGATCATCACCGCCGGCCTCGTCAACACGCATCACCACTTGTTCCAATGGATGACGCGCGGCCGCGCCATCGGCTGCGACCTGTTCGGCTGGCTCACGACGTTGTACCCCTTCTGGGGCCGGATCGAAGTCGACGACGTGCACGCGGCCGCGCGCGTCGGCATGAGCGAACTCGCGCTCAGTGGATGCACGAGCGTGTCCGACCATCACTACCTCGTGCCGCGCGGCGACGACACCGTGTTCGACGCGATCGTCGCGGCTGCGCGCGAGGTCGGCGTGCGGCTGTTCATGTCGCGCGGCTCGATGGACCTCTCGGAGAAGGACGGCGGCCTCCCGCCCGATCACGTGGTGGAAGACCTCGAGGCCATCCTCGCGTCGACCGAGTCGGTCATCGCCCGCCACCACGACGGCGAGATGGTGACGGTCGTCGTCGCACCGTGTTCCCCGTTCTCGGTGTCGCCCGAGTTGATGCAGGCTTCGGCCGAACTCGCGCGCCGGCACGGCCTGCGCATGCACACGCACCTCGCAGAGACCCTCGAGGAACAGGAAGACTGCATCGCGCGCTTCGGCAAGCGACCCACCGAACTGCTCGACTCGTGGGGCTGGATTGCGCCCGACGTCTGGGTCGCGCACGGCATCCACTTCGACGATGCCGAGGTCGAGCGACTCGGAGCGACCGGCGCCGGCGTCGCCCATTGCCCGTCGTCGAACGCACGGCTGGCCGCCGGGATGTGTCGGGTCACCGACCTCACCGCGGCGGGCAGCCCGGTCGGGCTCGGAGTCGACGGCGCGGCGTCGAACGAAGCGGGCCGGCTCTTCGGCGAGATGCGCCAGGCGCTCTACACCGCTCGCCAACGGACGCGCTCGGCCGACGCATTCATGCCCGAGCATGCGCTCGAACTCGCGACGACGGGCGGCGCCCGTTGTGTCGGCCGCGATGACCTCGGGAGGCTGACGCCCGGATCGCGCGCAGATCTGGCAGTGTTCCCGGCAGATGATCTCGAAGACATGCCCGATCCGCTGGCCGCGCTCGTGCTGGGCCCGGACCGGCAGGCGGCGCACGTTCTCGTCGACGGTCGTTTCGTCGTTCGCGACGGCCGTCTCGTAGGAGTTGACCTGCACGCGGCGCGAGGAGAGTTGCGCTCGCGTGCGGTTCGGCTATGGCAGTAAGTGCGGTCCCAAACAGGCGGAGGTTCAGTGAAGAAATTCTTGAGGATGTTTGCGCTGCTCGCGGCGCTCATGCTCGTGTTCGCGGCGTGCGGTGGCGACGACGACGATGACGCGGGTGATTCGGGGAGCGAAAGCGATTCTGACACGACGGAACCGGCGGACGAAGGCGGTGGCGGCGAGGCGCTGAAGGTGGCGTTCGTGTACGTCGGCCCGATCGGTGACGCGGGTTGGACGAAGAAGCACGACGACGGGCGCAAGGAACTCGAGGAAGCGCTCGGCGACAAGGTCGAGACGACGTATCTCGAGAACATTCCTGAGGGCGCCGAGTCGGAAGCGACGTTCGAGGATCTCGGCCGTGATGGCTACGACCTCGTGTTCGCGACGTCGTTCGGATACGGCGACCCGATCCAGAAGGTCGCGCCGAACTACCCGGACACCGTGTTCATGCACGCGACCGGCTACATGGTCGGCGACAACATCGGTACCTACTTCGGTGCGGCCGAGGAAGCGCGGTACCTCACCGGTATCGCCGCGGGTGAAGCGACTCAGAACGGCCAGATCGGCTACGTCGCGGCGTTCCCGATCCCCGAAGTGCTCCGGGGTATCAACGCGTTCACGCTCGGCGTGCGCTCGGTGAACCCCGAAGCGACGGTGCAGGTCGTGTGGACGTCGACGTGGTTCGGACCCGACACGGAGAAGCAAGCGGCCGAGAGCCTGACCGACGCCGGTGTGGATGTGCTCGCGATGCACCAGGACTCGCCCGCGACGGGC
>JBEVDP010000163.1:0-3976 GCA_040513235.1 Acidimicrobiia bacterium
AGAAGCGCCTGGATCTCGGCGGCGACCGAACCGTGTGGCGGCAGCACCGCGTTGAACTCGTTGCCGTGCTTCACGAGGTTGTTCGCCATCGAGACGACGATCTTCCCCGGCAGCCGTTCCGCGTGCTCTTGGACGGTGGGGATGGCCGAGTCGGCGTGAACCGCGAGGATCACGACCGGCGCGTCGCACGCCCACGCGTTGTCGCATGCAATGAGTCGGCCCGCGACGCGGTCGCCCCACTCCTTCTCCAGGTCGGTGACGGCGCCGCGCGCCTTGTCGACCGCCCGCGACCCGAACAGCACCTCGTGCCCGACACTCGCCAGCCGCGCCGCCAACCCGCTCCCGGCGGGACCGGTCGCTCCCAAGATTCCGATTCGCATCCGGAGGATGCTAGTTGGCACTCGGTTGTACGGTTCCGGCTATGAAGTTCGCCTTGCTCTTCGCGAATGTCGGTCCGTTCTCCGAGCCCGAGAACGCCGTGGGCCTCGCGCGTCTCGCCGAGGATCTCGGCTTCGAGTCGTTGTGGACGGTGGAGCACGTCGTCGTGCCCACGGGATACGAGTCGAAGTATCCCTACTCTCCCGACGGCAAGATGACCGGCGGAGAGGACGTACCGATCCCCGACCCGCTGATCTGGATGGCCTACGTCGCGGGTGCGACGACGACGATCCGACTCGGGACCGGCATCTTGATCCTGCCGCAGCGCAACCCGCTCATCCTCGCCAAGGAACTCGCGACGCTCGACCGCCTCTCGGCCGGAAGGCTCGAGCTCGGCGTCGGCGTCGGCTGGTTGCGCGAGGAGTTCGACGCGCTAGGTATCCCGTGGGAAGCACGCGGCGCGCGCACCGACGAGTACATCGACGTGTTGCGCACCCTGTGGCGCGAGCCCGAGGCGTCGTACGACGGTTCGTTCACGAACTTCGCACCGCTGAAGTCGTGGCCCAAGCCGGCGAGCGAGGGCGGCCCGAAGGTTCACATCGGTGGGCACACACCAGCCGCAGCGCGACGCGCGGGCCGGACCGGCGACGGCTTCTTCCCCGGCGCCACGGGCGAAGATCTCGGGCCGTTGCTCGACGAGATGCGGCGCGCGGCCAAGGATGCGGGTCGCGACGCCGACGCGATCGAGATCACCTCCGGTGGTGGCCTCGACCTCGACGCCGTGCGCCGGGTCGAGGACCTCGGCGCGTCGCGCTTCGTCATTCCACCTCTCGGCTTCGACCTCGAGACGCTCAAGAACACGCTCGGCGCCTTCTCCGAGAACGTGATCGCGCATGCCTGACCCAAACGCGGCGGCGAGCGCAGGCGGAGCCGGAGCGAGCTCGCAGGAGCGACGAGCGCCCGCGGGCCGGGTATCCCGGCCCGCAGCGAGTGCGACCAGAGAACATGTGATTCAACGTGCCTGAGGAGAAGGAGCGGTTCGGCATCGGCTTCTTGGGCTGGGCCGTGCTGCTGTCCCTCGCGTTCGTCGGCGCGTGGGTCGTGCTCGGCAACGTGTGGGAGACGGCCAAGCCGTGGTGGCGTTACGCGAGCATCGCGTCCATCTCGTTCACCGTCGGCGCGTTCTACGGCCGCTACCGCCGCGACACGAAGAAACCCAAGAAACCTGCGTGACGCGAGCGTGCTCCGGCTCTGCCGACGCTTCCCGCCCCGCCGCGAGTGCGACCATCAAACAATGCAGTCGGCGCCGAAGAGGATCCTGAGCTCGGCGAACATGCCGTTGGCGGAGCTGCAGGAGAACTCGTCGCCGAGGCGGAGCACTGTTTCCTTGTCGGTACCGACGAGGTGCACGAACACCGGACTGTCGCCGGGGTGTGCCGACAGGATCGCCTTCAGCTCCACGATGCGCTCGTTGGTGAGCGCGCCGACCTTGACCCGCAAGCGTAAGGGCGGGCCGCTGTCGAGGTGCACCTCGGGCCGAGTGATCTCGAGCGCCATGAGCTTCGGCGCGTCTTCGCGCCCGTCGATGCGACCTTTGACGGTGACGATCGCGTCAGGCGCGAGGAGCTCCCCGAAGTTCAGCATCGTCTTGGGGAACACCATCACTTCGATCGACGCGGCGATGTCTTCGAGGACGAACGTCGCCATCAGGTCGCCGCGCTTGGTGTACTTGCGCTGAAGTCCCGTTACGACGCCGGCGACCGTGCGCATCGCACCGTCTTCGAGGTCGGCGAGTTCGGCGATCGAGCACTCGACATGGCGGCGCAGCGCGCGCTCGGCCCCCATGAGTGGGTGGTCACTTACGTAGAGCCCGAGCATCTCCTTTTCGAGCCGGAGCCGTTCGCTCTTGTCGAACTCGAGGTCGGGGATCGGCAACCGGTCGTCGAAGACGGGGCCATCGTCGGTCGCTCCCATGTCGAACAGGCTCATCGTCCCCTGCTCGCGCTCTCGGCGGCGCCGCAGCGCGGTGTCGACGATCTGCTCGAACACGAGCGACAACCCGCGCCTGGTGTGGCCGAGGGAGTCGAAGCCGCCACCCTTGATCAGCGACTCGATCGTGCGCTTGTTGAGCACACTCGGGTCGGCCCGCTCGCAGAAGTCGTGGAAGTCGATGAACGGCCCGTTCTCCGCCCGCTCCTTGATGAGCAGCCCGGAAACGCCCTCGCCCACGTTGCGAACCGCGCTCAAACCGAAGCGGATCGCGTGACCCTCGCACGAGAAGTCGCTCTCTGACGCGTTCACGTCGGGAACGAGCACCGGGATGTCGAGCAGCCGGCACTCGTTGAGGTAGATCGCGGCCTTGTCGAGGTTCGACTTGACGCTCGTGAGCAGCGCCGCGAGGTACGGAACGGGGTAGTTCGCCTTGAGCCACGCGGTTTGGTACGCGATGTAGCCGTAGCCGGTCGCGTGCGCCTTCGGGAACGAGTAGTCGGCGAACGGCTCGATGATGTCGAACATCTTGTTGGCGAACGAGGAGTCGTAGCCGGTCACCTCGCAACCGGCGATGAACTTCGAACGCTCCGCGGCCATGAGGTCGCGCTTCTTCTTGGCCGCGGCCTTGCGCAGGTTGTCGGCTTGTTCCAGCGAGTAACCCGCGAGCTTCTGCGCGACTCGCATCAGTTGCTCTTGGTAGATCATCAGCCCGTAGGTGGGTTCGAGGATGTCGGTGACGTCCTCGTGGTAGTACTCGACCTTCTTGCGACCGTTCTTGCGGTCGGCGTAGTCAGTGTGCATGTTCGTGCCCATCGGGCCCGGGCGGTACAGGGCGACGAGCGCGCACACATCTTCGAAACGCGTCGGCGCGAGCGAACGGATGAGGGCACGCATCGGCGTGCCTTCGAGTTGGAACACGCCGATCGTGTCCGCTCGCTGCAGCAGCGCGAAGGTCTTGGGGTCGTCGAGCGCCACGTTGTCGATGTCGGGCCGCGTCCCGGTCGACGCCTCGATCAATCCGAGCGCGACCTCCATCACGTCGAGGTTGCGCAGGCCGAGGAAGTCCATCTTGAGGAGGCCGAGCTCCTCGACGCCGTGCATCTCGTACTGCGTGACGACCGGTGATTCCTCGCGAGGCGTTCCCGGCTCGGGCTTGCGTTGGATCGGGAGGTACTCGGTGAGTGGGTCACGCGTGATGACAACGGCCGCGGCGTGGATGCCGTCTTGGCGGCGGAGGCCTTCGAGGCCACGGGCGACGTCGATGACGCGCCGCGCGTCGGGGTCGTCGCCGTACAGCGTGCGCAACTCGCTCGCCATCTTGTAGCCGTCGCTGTACTTCTCCTGTTGGTCGAAACACGCATGCAACGGCGTGTCGCGGCCCATCACGAGCGGCGGCATGAGCTTGGCGATCTTGTCGCCGACCGCGTACGGGTAGCCGAGCACCCGCGCCGCGTCGCGTACCGCGGCCCGCGCCTTGATCGTCGAGAAGGTGACGATCTGGGCGACGTGGTCGTCGCCGTACTTCGCCGCCGCGTACCGGATCATCTCGCCGCGGTAGCGAGAGTCGAAGTCCATGTCGATGTCGGGCATCTGCTTACGGCCCGGG
>JBEVDP010000164.1:0-2931 GCA_040513235.1 Acidimicrobiia bacterium
CACGCCTGCCGTCGCGACGCGGATACCCGGACATGAGGACGCGGTCAGCGACGGACGCAGCGGCATTCTCGTCGGCGACGTGGGCGAGTTGGCCGGTGCGCTCGATCGGGTCCTCGGCGACGCCGAGCTGCGCACGCGTCTGTGCGCCGGTGCGCTGACGCGCGCGGCGGAGCTCACGTGGGGCGCGACTGCCCAGGGCACGCTGGAAGTACTCGCAGCCGAAGCGATTCGCCGCCGCGTGTGATGCGGGCGGGGTGACCGACGCGTCGTGAGCACGCACACAACCGCGGGCGACAACTGTTCGCGCTCCGGTCCGCATCCCATTCTCATGCCGAATTGGCTGCGCGCCACGCTCGGGTACGTCGTGCTGGCCGCGGTTGCATACGTGCCGGTCCTGCGCTCCGACCCGGGCAAGGTCGCGGCCGACACCAAGTCGTACCTGTACCTCGACCCTGCTCGCCTGCTCGGGCGCGCGTTCTCGATGTGGGACCCGAACGTCGCGATGGGCACCGTGACGCACCAGACCATCGGATACGTGTTCCCGATGGGTCCCTACTACTGGCTGTGCGAAGTGATGGGCCTGCCCGATTGGGTCGCCCAACGCTTGTGGCTGGGCAGTCTGATGTTTGCCGCGGGCTGCGGGATGTTGTACCTGCTGCGCACGTTCGGCTTGCGAGGCCCCGGCATCGTCATCGCGGCCTTCGCCTACATGCTGTCGCCATACTCCCTCGACTACTCGGCGCGCATCTCGGTTCTGCTCATGCCGTGGGCAGCCCTTCCGTGGATGGTTGGACTCGTCCGCAAGGCCTTGCGCGACGGCGGCTGGCGGTATCCGGCACTCTTCGCGATCGTCGTCCAGGTCGTCGGCGGGGTGAACGCGACCGCGTTGTTGTTCGCCGGCCTCGGTCCCGCGCTGTGGGTTGCGTACTCGTGGCTCGTTGCTCGCGATGTGCAGTGGCGGCGAGCCGTTGGTGTCACGGTGAAGACTGGCGTGCTCACGTTCGTCACGTCCTTGTGGTGGATCGCGGGACTCTCGATTCAAGGTGGCTACGGCCTGAACGTGCTGCGCTACACCGAGACGGTCGAGGCGGTCGCGCGCACGTCGACACCCAACGAGGTACTGCGCGGTCTCGGCTACTGGTTCTTCTACGGGCAAGACCGGTTGGGGCCGTGGATCGAAGCGGCCGAGAACTACACGCAGAGTCTTTTCGTCATCCTCGCCGGCTACGCGCTCGTCGCGCTGGCGTTGCTGTCCGCAGGGTTCGTGCGCTGGAAGCACCGCTCGTTCTTCGTCGGACTCTTGCTCGTCGGAGTCGTGATCGCGGTCGGCGCCCATCCGTATGACAGCCCGACGCCGCTCGGGTCCGTGTTCAAGTCGTTTGCAACGAGTTCGACCGTGGGGTTGGCGCTCCGCAGCACCGCGCGTGCAGTCCCCCTGGTCGCGCTCGCGACCTCGGTGCTGCTCGGTATCGGGGTCAACGCCGTGTACCGGGCGTTGCGCGCGAACGCGCGACCGGTGCTGGCGAGCCTGAGCGTCATCGCGGTTGGCGCGTTGATCGTTGCGAACTTCCCCGCGCTCGTCGACGGCTCGTACTACGGCGAGAATCTGCAACGCCCGGAGGCCATCCCGCAGTACTGGGACGATGCCGCGGCCGCGCTCGACGCGCGCGATCACGACACTCGTGTGCTCGAGCTGCCCGGCTCCGACTTCGCGTCGTATCGCTGGGGGAACACGGTGGATCCGATCACGCCCGGATTGATGGACCGGCCCTATGTCGCCCGCGAGCTGATCCCGTTCGGCGGGGCAGGGACCGCTGATCTCCTGAACGCGCTTGACCGGCGCATCCAAGACGGCCTGTTCGACCCGGCGGGTTTCGCAGCGCTCGCGCGGCGACTCGGTGTCGGCGACGTCGTGCTCCGCAACGACCTCCAGTACGAGCGCTACGACCTCATCTCGCCGCGCGAACTCGCGCGCGACTTCGCCGCGGTGCCTGGGCTCGGCGACCCGACGGGATTTGGCGACCCGACCGCGTCGCTGCCGACCCGACCGTCGGAGAATCCCACGACGCTGGCCGCGCCGGCGGGCGAAGCGCCGCCGCCACCGGTTGTCGTGTATCCGGTCGACGAACCAGTCTCGATCGTGCGCGCCGAGTCGCAGCACCAAGCGTTGATGGTTGCCGGTGATGGAGAAGGTCTCATCGACGTTGCCAACGTCGGGCTGCTCGACGGTGCAGGTGTCGTGCAGTATTCCGCGTCGTACGAAGAGCCCGACGAGCTGCGCGATGCGATCGCGAACGACACGACGCTCGTCGTGACCGATTCGAATCGCCGGCGCGCGCGCCGGTGGACGTCGGTCCGCGACGCCGCAGGCGTGACCGAACAACCCGACGAAGACCCCCTCGTCGACGATCCTGGTGACGCGCGGTTGGAAGTGTTCCCAAGCGACGATCCCGCAACGCAGTCGACGATGGACCAACAAGGCGTTGCGTGGGCGACCGCGACGCACTACGGCAACACCATCACCTACCGGCCCGAGGACGCGGCCGCACGCGCGTTCGACGGCGACGTGCGCACGGCGTGGCGCGCCGCCGCGTACGGGCCCGGGATCGGCCAGAGGATCCACCTCGCGCTCGACGCGCCGATCACGACGGGCAGCGTGAATCTCGTCCAACCGCTGTTGGATGCGCGCGATCGGTTCATCACGGAGGTCGTGCTGCGCTTCGACGGCGGCGATGAGGTCGAGGCGCTCCTCGGCGCGTCGTCCCGGACCGCCGAGGGACAAACGGTCGCGTTTCCCGAGCGCGAGTTCCAGACCTTGGAGATCGAGATCACCGATCTCAACGTCGGCTCGGTGCAGCTACACGGGAACGCAAACGGCGTCGGCTTTGCCGAGGTTCGAGTACGTGATGCGGGTGCTGACGCCGACGTACA
>JBEVDP010000165.1:0-2891 GCA_040513235.1 Acidimicrobiia bacterium
ACACCTCGCCGCTGATGTCGCCCTCGATGAGCTCGTCGATCGTGAGACTCCACGGCTCGGGGACGAGAATGCGATCGACGCCGCCCCGTCGGAACTGCGCGGCCTGCGCCCACCACTTCGCGAGCTCGGGATCTTGCGCGCCTTCGCCTTGCACCTCGTGATCGAAGTTCGCCGCCAACCCACTCCAGCCCTCGAGCTCCCACATGTTCACGACTTCGGGCCAACGGCCGGTCGAGCCGAGCGTCGCCCACACGCCGAAGCACTTCATGTTGCGCTCTTCGATCGCGACCGGCACCCAGTTCGCCGTCATGTGATGCATGTACTTGGCTCGGTTGTGGCCGATTACGTCGACGAACTCGTGGATGTAGATGTTCGGATTCGGCTTGCGCGCGGGACTCACACGTCCTGCTTGGGTCCGATCACGCCGTCGGCCCGCAACTGCGCGAGCCGGTCGGGATCGAGTCCGAGAATCTCCGACAGCACTTCGTCGGTGTGCTCGTCGAGCACGGGTGCCTTGCGCGGGGGTGCGAGCTCCCCGCCGACGACCTTGATCGGCGACGGCAGCAGCTCGGTGCCGTGCTCTTCTCGCGGCAGCCAGCCGAGGCGGTCCTGGAACTGGGGGTCGTCAGGCAGCGTCCGCGGCGAGTTCACCGGCGCGATCGCGGTGCCGGCCTTCTGGCCGAACTCGATCCACTCCGCGCTCGTGCGCGTCTTGAAGATCTCCGCGAGCGTGGCGCGCAGTTCGTCGTTGCCGATCGCGTGGTCGGCGTAGGTGCTTCCCGGGTTCGCCTCGAAGAGATCCATACGATCGATGCCCGCGCAGAAGTTCTTCCAGAACTCCTGCTCCGATGCCATGAAGAGCACGTGGCCGTCGGCCGACTCATACATCTGGTAACGCACGGCTTCCTTCATACCCCCCATACCCGGCGGGCGGCGCTTGTAGTTGTCGGCCTTGTTGCCAGTGACGCGGTCCTCGGGCTGTTCGTGCGCCTTGAACCCTTCGCTACGAACCCAGTCGAAGGACGCCGCCGCATCCGACTGCGCGATCTCGAACTGCATGCCCGTGCCGGTCTCCCGCGCGCTGAGGATGCCCGACACGACGGCGAGCGCGCCGAAGAGCGGGCCCGCGTGGATGCCGATCGACGTGTGGTCCGACAGATAGGGGCGGCCCTGCTCGTCGTACACCGGCGCGACGACGCCGGCCCACGTGTCGTACGCGATGCCGTGGCTCGCCATGTCGCGGTACGGGCCGGTCGCGCCGTAGCCGGAGATGTTGCACAACACGATGCGCGGGTTGATCTCGAGCATCTTGTCGAAGCCGATGCCGCGCCGTTCGAGCGCTCCGGGCCGCATCGCGACGACGACCGCGTCGGACTCGCGCACGAGGTCGAGGAAGATGTCGACGCCTTCCGGCTGGCGCAGATCGAGCGCGACGCCGCGCTTGCCCCGGTTGCACTTCCAATGCAGCAACGAAACGCCGTCGATGATCGGCCAACTCATCTGGCGCACGTAGTCGCCGCTCGGCGACTCGACCTTGAGCACGTCGGCACCCAGGTCGGCGAGCAACGCGCTCAGCGCGCCCGGCCCGAGCAGTGACGCGTCGATGACACGGACACCGGCAAGCGGCTTGACGAGATTGGAGTCGGAGACCATCCCCGGATCCTGGCCGCGGCCAAGCCCGCACTGCGAACTGGCGTCAGAAACAACCCCTCGCGGTGCTTCTTTGACGCCAGTACGAGGTCAGAGGTCAGAGGTCGTCGGTGTAGGTGTCGGTGCCGGGGATCGTGGCGACGAAGGGGCTGACGAAATCGGCGCCGGGAACGGAGAGATCCTGCATGACGACGCGGGGGTCGACCTCGGTGAACACGAGGGCGAGGGCGTGGTCGCCCGGGTCGGTGCTCGACATGATCGTCCGGCCCGATGTGAAGCCGACCACGAGCGGAGCATCACTGCTGACCGCGCCCTCGCTCCACGACTGCACATCGGCGCCCGCGAGCACGATGACGCCCGCGAAGCCGTGGTCGAGCGCGGTCGCCGGCGCGGGCGCGCCGTCGGCGCGCGTGTCCCACGCGTACTCGTACACAGCGGTGTGGATGTGATCGCGGCCCGCGAACAGCCGCTCGGGTGGAGTCGCTTCGTACTCGCGTGCGGCCCATTCGTCCCATGCCTCTTGCGCACCGGGGAGCACCCAGTACGTCGCGAGGTAGGACCCGCGTGAGGCGTCACCGAACCGGGTGCCGGGCCCGCGCATCTCCTTGCAGTCGCGCGTCGCTACCCAACGGGCACCCGCGTACATGCCCGGGCCCGCGAGCGCAGCCGCGTAGAAGTGGTCCCGCTCGTACCACGCGTTGAACGCGCGCGCCTGGCCCGCGTGCGGTTCGATCAGTGCGACGACGGCGGTCCCGACAGTTACCGGTTCAGCTGCTGCCATTGCGCCGGGCGCTTCTCCGCGAATGCCTTCGGGCCTTCCTCCTGATCGGGATGACCCCACATCGACACCAATTCCTGCGCTCCCGCTTTGCACGCGTCGGTGAGGCCGTGTTCGAGCGCGGCCCACAACGCGCGCTTCGTCGCGGCCATCGCGGCAGGCGAGTTCTGCGCAATCTTCTCCGCGAGCTCCTGCGCGGCGTCACGCAGCCGTTCGGGCGGGTCGACGACCTCGCTCACCATCCCCAACTCGTACGCGCGCTGCGCCGACATGCGCTCGTAACGGCCGACGAACGCCATGCGCATGACAGCCTCGACCGGCATCTTCTTTATGAGCCCGATCGCTTCGATGGCGACGACCTGGCCCACCGACACGTGCGGATCGAAGAACTGCGCATCGCTTGCCGCGATCACGATGTCGGCGTCGGCGACCCAGTGGAAGGCACCGCCCGCGCACAGCCCGT
>JBEVDP010000166.1:0-4796 GCA_040513235.1 Acidimicrobiia bacterium
GAAGCCGGTCTGATCGGCGTGTTCCTCGCGCTCGACCTCGTGCTGTTCTTCGTCTTCTTCGAGGTCGTGCTCGTTCCGATGTACTTCCTCATCGCCGAGTGGGGCCACGACAACCGCCGCTACGCGGCGACGAAGTTCTTCCTCTTCACGATGACCGGTTCCGCGTTCCTGTTCGTCGGGATCCTGAGCGTCGGCTTCTTGCACCAACAGGCGGAAGGGTTCCTCACCTTCGACTCGCAGGTGCTCACCGAGTGGGCCGCCGGAGGCGGGCTCTCCCTCGGGACGTCGAAGTGGATCTTCGCTGCGTTCGCGATCGCGTTCGCAGTGAAGGTGCCGCTGTTCCCGTTCCACACGTGGCTCCCCGACGCGCACACCGACGCGCCGACTGCGGGCTCTGTGATCCTGGCCGGCGTGCTCCTGAAGATGGGCACGTACGGATTCCTGCGCTTCGCGCTGCCGATGTTCCCGCAAGCGGCCGTCGACCTTGCACCCGTGCTGCTCGTCGCGGCAGTCATCGGCATCACCTACGGCGCGATCGTCGCCGCGATGCAACCGAACCTGAAACGCATCGTGGCGTACTCCTCGGTCGCGCACTTGGGATTCGTCGTGTTGGGCACGTTCGCGCTCACGCAGCAGAGCCTGCAGGGCGGCGTGTTCACGATGATCTCGCACGGCCTCACGACTGGCGCGCTGTTCCTCCTCGTCGGCATGCTCTACGAGCGCCGGCACACCTACGAGCTGACCGATTACAAGGGCTTGTGGAAGGCGATCCCGGTGTTCGGGGGACTCTTCGTCATCGCCGCGTTCGCGTCGATCGGCCTGCCCGGCTTCTCCGGGTTCGTCGGCGAGTTCCTTTCGCTGCTCGGCGCGTTCCTCACGAGCCGCTGGTACGTCGTGATCGCGACGACGGGTGTGATCCTCGCGGCCGTGTATCTCCTGTGGGCGGTGCAGCGCACGGTCACCGGCGAACCCGACGGCGACAACGTCGGAATGAAGGACGTCAAGCTGCGCGAACTCGTCACGGTCGTGCCGTTGCTCGGCCTCTCGCTGTTCCTCGGTTTCTACCCGAACCCGGTTCTCGACCGGGTCGAGCCCAGCATCGACAAGGTCATCGCCCAGGTCGAAGCCGGCAGTGACTACGAGGTGCCTCGCATCGAACCGCCCGTCGTGGAGGAAGCCGTCGAGGAGGAGCACGAATGATCCTCCAGGCACCCGTCGAAGAGATCGTCGCTCCCTCGATCGACTGGCTTGCGATCGCGCCGCCGCTCGCGATGTTCGCGGCCGCGTTGGTGATCGTGCTCGGCCGCGCGCTGATCCGCCACGACGACCGCGTCAACGAGGCGGCGCTGCTCATCGCGTTCGCCGGCGTCCTCGTCGCGGGCGTCTTCGTGTTCGTCCAGTGGATCATCGTCGACAACGACGGGCCGTACCAAGCAATCGAAGGCATGGTCGCGGTCGACGGGTTCGCAGTCTTCATCCAGAGCGTCATCTTGCTCGCGACGCTGCTCGCCGTGTTCCTGTCCGCCGGCTATCTCCAACGGTCGGGGTTGGAGACGCCCGAGTACTACGCGCTGATGCTGTGTTCGGCGACCGGCATGATGCTGATGGCGTCGGCCAATGACTTGATCATCGTGTTCCTCGCCCTCGAGATCCTGTCGATCGCGTTGTACGTTCTGGCCGCGTTCGACCGCCGCCGGCTCGAGTCGCAGGAGGCGGGGCTCAAGTACTTCATCCTGGGCTCGTTCTCGTCCGCGGTGTTCCTCTACGGCATCGCGCTCACCTACGGCGCGACCGGCTCGACCAACCTGACCAAGATCGCCGATTACCTCGCGTCGACCACGCTGTTCGACGATGGTGTGCTGTTACTCGGGCTCGCGCTGATGCTCGTCGGACTCGGGTTCAAGGTCGCGGCGGCTCCGTTCCACATGTGGACGCCCGACGTCTACGAGGGCGCGCCTACGCCGGTCACCGCGTTCATGGCCGGAGCAACGAAGGCCGCCGCGTTCGGAGCCACCCTGAGGCTTCTTGTCGGGAGCTTCGATCTCTACCGCGTCGACTGGCGCCCCGCGGTATGGGTGCTCGCGGTCCTCTCACTGCTCGTCGGCAGCATCGCTGCACTCGTGCAGACCGACGTGAAGCGCATGCTCGCGTACTCGTCGATCAGTCACGCGGGCTACATCTTGATCGGCGTGCAGGCGGCAACCGACGCAGGGACGAGCGCGGCTCTCTTCTACTTGATGACGTACGCGCTCATGGTGATCGGCGCATTCGCCGTCATCACCGTGATCTCCCGGCGCGACGACGCTCACCACAAGCTCGTCGACTACCGCGGCCTTTCTGCGCGCCAACCTGCGCTGGCCGGCCTGCTGACGCTGTTCCTCCTCGCGCAAGCAGGTGTGCCACTCACCGGCGGCTTCGTCGCCAAGTTGTCCATCTTCGACGCCGCCATCGACGAAGGTCAATACTCGCTCGCGCTGATCGGCATGCTCACCGCGGCCATCGCCGCGTTCGTCTACCTGCGCATCGTCCTCACGATGTACGCACCTGACGAGAGCGACGATGCGGTGCCATCGCGCGTCCGCCTCGACGTCGGCACCACCGTGACATTGACGATCGCCGCCGTTGGCGTCCTGTTCCTCGGCATCCTCCCGAACTACGTGCTCGAATTCGCGAGAGACGCCACGCAACTCCTCGCCGGCTGAGAGCAAGGTGTTTGGTCGTGCGACTCCGTAAACCGGAGTGAGGTGACCAAACCCTGCACGGGTCAGGCGCTGGTGCGGCGACGGCGGCGGGGCTTCTTCTCGGGCTCGTAGACGGGCAGCGCCCGGTCGAGCTCGACCTGGGCGAGTTCGTACGCCTCGTCGATGAGCTCCTGGCCGCCCGCGAAGTCGAACAGCTCCCGCGGGTCACGGGGCCGCGGCAACACGATCACCTCGACCCCCGGCGGGATCGCGCGCAGTTCGAGGTCGAACCGCAAGCTGCGGGAAATCGTGAAGCTGGTCATCACCACATCGAGGGGGGAGCGCTCGACGCGGTCGACGTTGCCGGCTGAGACGTTGAACACGATGACCCGGTCGACGGGTCCGGCGAAGGCGTGCGAGAGCGGCACGGAGTTCACCACGCCGCCGTCGACGAGGCGGCGGCCGTCGTGTTCCACGATGGGAAATACGCCGGGCAGCGCGGCACTCGCGAGCAGAGCGGGTTTGAGCGGACCCCGCACGAGCACGACTTCCTCGCCGCGATCGAGGTCAGTGGCGATGACCCGGAGTGGCACTGCGAGATCAGCGAACGATCGGGCGGGCGTGGCCCGGTCGACGAGTGTCTCGAGGCCGTCGGATTCGAACAAGTGCGTTTCCCGGCGCAGCACGTTCCAGGCCCGGCTCAACTTGCCGCCCGGGAAGACTTCGGCCGCGGTCAGTGAGGTCCAGACCGCTTCGAGTTGCGCGATGCCTGTGAGGTTGGGGGAGTACGCGACAGCCGCGCCGTTGAGCGCGCCGGCCGAGGTCCCGATCACGACGTCGGGCACGATGCCGCGCTCGAGGACGGCCCGCAGCATCCCGACCTGGGCGACACCCTGGTTGCCGCCGCCCGAAAGGACGAACGCGATGCGCGGACGGGCGCCGCTTCGACCGGACCGGTTCCCTCCAGTGGGAAAGGGCAGACGCGTCCCCATGCGTCGTAGATCGGCGAAGGCGCCCGGCTCTGAATCCATCGCTTCATACTCGCGCCGAGGGGCAACTTGGCTCGCGCCGAGGGCAACTTGGCTTGCGCCGAGGGCAACTTGGCTCGCGCCGCGGGCAACGGGCAGTTCTGCCCGATTCCACGGGGAAAAAGGGCACCCGCGTATACTCCCGCGCGTTCTCCCCGGTGCCGGTTTTGGAGCCGCGCGTGACCGAGTACTACAGGCAATACCTGGCCGTGGCGGTCTTCGTCGTGGCCGCGTTCCTGATGGTCGGCGCGATGCTCGGAATTGCCCGGCTGCTGCGGCCGACCATGCCGCAGGACGAGAAGTACATCACCTACGAATCGGGCTCGGATCCGCTGCCCCTCTTCGGCCAGGCGAACGTCCGCTACTACATCTACGCCCTGCTCTTCGTGATCTTCGACGTCGAGGCCGTGTTCATCTTCCCGTGGGCCATCGACGCCGAGGCGCTCGAGTGGTTCGGCCTCGTCGAGATGACGATCTTCATCGCGGTGCTCCTGCTCGGGCTCGCCTACGTCTGGCGCAAGGGGCTGTTGAAGTGGGCCTAGCCGGTTCGGAGAAGCTGCCCAAGCCGCTCTCGTGGCTGCTCAACTACAGCCGCAAATACTCGCTGTGGATGTTCCAGTGGGGCCTCGCGTGCTGCGCGATCGAGATGGGTGCCGCCCTCGCCGGTCCCCGGTACGACGTCATGCGCTTGGGCGTGATCCCGTTCCCGGCGAGTCCGCGCCAGGCCGACCTGATCGTCATCTCGGGCACCGTCACCGACAAGATGGCGCCCGCGATCAAGCGCCTCTACGAGCAGATGCCCGACCCGAAGTACGTCATCTCGATGGGTTCGTGCGCGAACTGCGGCGGCCCCTACTGGGACTCGTACTCGGTCACCAAGGGCGTCGACCAGATCATCCCGGTCGACGTCTACGTGCCGGGCTGCCCGCCGCGGCCGGAGGCGCTCATCCAGGGCATCGTGCTGCTGCAGGAGCGAATCCAAGCCGGCTACTTCGGTTACGACCGCGACGCCACCGAGCGGGAGCCGATCGTCGTTGGCTGACGCGACGACCACCGATGCCGTCGAAGACCCGGCGCCCACGCTCAC
>JBEVDP010000167.1:0-6703 GCA_040513235.1 Acidimicrobiia bacterium
GAAGAACGACAGCCCGGCCTTCCCGATGAGCATGCCGTTCAGCCCCCCGCCGATCAGCGTCGTCAGCAAAAGCGTCAGTGCGATTGCGAGCCAGGCATTCATACCCTCGCCGAGGAACCCAACCAGCGCGACCCCACCGAGCGACAACATCGAACCCACCGACAGGTCGAACCCCGCGGTCAGGAGCACGTACGTGTTGCCGATCGCGACCATGAACAGCACGGCCTGCGCGCGCAGGATGTTCGTGAGGTTCGTACTCGACAGGAAGGCATCCTCCTTGATGCTGAGGAAGATCATCATGATCAGCAACGCGATGGACACACCGATGAAACGCCGGCTCGATTTCAGCGCGAAACGGAGCAACTTCATCCCCGGCTGCGCTCGGTTCACCGACTTTTCATTCCCCGACGCGTCGGTCGCGACGTGCGAGCGATCTTCTTCCTGAAGGCTCATGCCAGGCTCTGCCCCGTTGCGTAGTAGACGACGCGTTCCTCAGTCGACTCGGCGCGCGAGAGCTCGGCGACGATTTGGCCGCGGAACATGACGAGCAGTCGATCGCAGATTCCGAGCAGGTCGATCAGTTCCGAGCTACTCATCAGGATCGCGGTGCCCGATGCGGCCAAGTCGCCCATCAGCCGAAAGATCTCCACCTTCGCGCCGACGTCGATACCACGTGTCGGTTCGTCGAGCAGCCAGATCCGAGGACGTTGCACGAGCCACCGACCGATCACGACCTTCTGCTGATTACCGCCCGAGAGCTGTTGCACCGGAGTCTCGATATCCGACGTCCGGATGCTCAACTGCGTCACGTATTGGTGCGCGGTCGCGCGCTCTGCCCGGCCCGCGACCATGAAGTGCGGGAAGATCCGCGCGTTCGCCGCGAGCATCAGGTTCTCCTTCACCGAGCGGTTCAGCACGAGGCCGGCCCGCTTGCGGTCTTCCGGTACCAACGCGAGCCCTGATGCAATGGCGTTGCGCGGTCCCTTGATGTGCACCGGTCGGCCGTCGACGAGCACTTCGCCGCGTACGCGTCCGTGCAGTCCGAACAGCGTGGACAACAGGTCGGACCGGCCGGCCCCGACGAGTCCTGCGAGGCCGACGATCTCCCCGGCATGGAGTGTGAAGTCGACGCCGTTCTCGTAGCCGCGGGGCACGACGCCTCGCGCCTCGAAGACAGTGTCGCCGCGCGGCACCTCGCGCTTGTGGAAGTAATCGCCGAGTTCACGACCGACCATCATTTTCGTGAGCGTCGCCTCGGGTGCCTGCTCGATGGGGAGGGTGCCGATCACCTGCCCGTCTCGCAGCACCGTCACCCGGTCGGCAACGGAGTAGATCTCCTTCAAGCGGTGGCTGATGAAGACGATGCCCACGCCACGCGCGCGCAGATTGCGGATGACGCGAAACAGCGCCTCGACCTCGTCCTCGGTCAGCGACGAGGTCGGTTCGTCGAAGATGATGATTCGCGAGTTCACCGACAGCGCGCGTGCGATCGAGACCACTTGTTGTTGATCAAGCGGCAGCGTCCCGACTTCGCGGCGGGGATCGAGATCACCAGCATCGAGCTGGTCGAGGACGTCGCGGGCGTGAGCGTTGACGGCCGGCCAGTCGACGACGCCGCGCCGCCTCGGAATCCGGCCCAGCAGCACGTTCTCGGCGATCGACAACTGCGAAACGAGCGGGATCTCCTGCGCGATCGCGCTGATCCCGGCCCGGATGCTCTCGGAAGGCCCGCGGAAGTGCATCCGCTGGCCGTCGACGAAGATCTCACCGCTGTCGGCTTGATACTGACCCGCGGCGATCTTCGTGAGCGTCGACTTCCCTGATCCGTTCTCGCCCACGAGCGCGTGGACTTCGCCGGCGCGCAAATCGAATGAGACGTCCTGCAACGCCTGGACGCCGGGGAAGCCTTTCGAGATGTTGGTCAGCCCGAGCAAGGGCGGGCCGTCGGAGCCGCCGGGCACATCCGCGGGTGTGATCCCGGTCGAGATCGGCGGCGCCGTCACAACACCTCTACGCCTGCTGCACGCGCTCGAGCACTTCGGAAATCGGCGCGACCTCTCCGTAGAACGTAGCGATGTTGGTCAGTGTGTACCGCTGTACCTCCTCCGGCGTGAAGGCACCCCAACCGGCGTCGGCCAAGGGGATCGTCCCGTTGCCATCCTCGAGGAAGATCACTTTGAAGTCGCGGAAGTACGCATCGCGAGTGGTCGACTCGCAGCAAACGTTGGTCGCGACGCCCGAAATGATCAACGTGTCGACCCCGAGGTTGCGGAGCAGGAGGTCGAGATCCGTCGCGAAGAACGCGCTGTAGCGACGCTTCGGGAGGATGTAGTCGGTGTCGCGGACATCCACCTTCTCGTACAGCTCGACGCCCTCGGTGCCTGCCTTCAGCGCCTTCCCCTCTGCGGTGAGCGGGTGAATGTTCTTCACGGCACCGAGGTCACTGCCGTCGGCTCGATGCGCGTGCGCGGTGAAGATCAGCGGGATATCACGAGCGCGGCACTCGGCGATGAGCGAGTTCAGGTTCTCCGTCATCTCGCGACCCGCCGTCGACTCGTAGGGAGCGCCCTCACGCACGAAGTCGTTCTGCATGTCGATGACGATCATCGCGGTCGTGTCGCGCGTCACCGGGAACTT
The DNA here is from genome assembly GCA_040513235.1 of Acidimicrobiia bacterium. Taxonomy (GTDB): domain Bacteria; phylum Actinomycetota; class Acidimicrobiia; order IMCC26256; family PALSA-610; genus JANNHK01. The sequence continues at coordinate 2,638 of JBEVDP010000167.1, forward strand.
CGGTCGGGTCCATTCCGCCATGGAGTTCCTCCTGTCGTGGGGGGAAGCGCCGTCCCGGCGGGGACACGGGACGGCGCTTCAGATCCGTCACTCCTCGATCGTGCAGCTCCGGATGTCCTCGACCGCGTCATCCCAGACAACCTGCTCGTCGAGGTTGTCGGCAGTCAACATCTGCACGGGCACGACGGTCGTCGTGTCGACCGTTTCACCGTCGAGGACCGCCTTGAGCACGTTGACGAACGTGACACCTTGCTTCCACGGCAACAGGTCCCACGTGGCTGCGATCTCGCCTGCTTCAACCGCCGCGACACCTGACTCGGTGCCGTTGGCACCGGTGATCAGGATGTCATCCGTACGCCCCGCGGCGCTCACCGCCGCGACCGCACCAAGCGCGCTCGGCTCGTTGTACGCCATGATCGCTTGCAGGTCCTGGTTGTTCAGCAGTGCCTGGCTCACGACGGGCTCGGCGCCGGCGGCGTCGTCGGTCGGGTTGTCGACCTGCTCGACCCACGTCAGGCCGTTCGCTTCCGCGGTCTCCTGCATCACCGACATCTGGTACTGGATCACCGGAACGGGGATCCCGATCCCGACGCCGAGGACGTTCCCCGAACCACCCAGTTCGTCAGCGACGAAGTCGGCCGTTTCGGTCGCCATCTGCTCGGTTCCTTGGTTCACCGACGCGTTGAACGGCGCGATGTCGGTGGCTTCGGGATCTTCGAGTGTGACGTTCACGCCGACGGTGCTGATCCCGGCGTCGGCGGCCCGTTGCACCGCGGGCAGCACGGCTTCGGCGTCGAGCGGGAACACGATGATCCCGTCGACATCCTGGCTGATGAGTTGGTCGATGTCGGAGATCTGCTTGTCGACGTCGAGATTGGAGTCGACCGAGATCACCTCGCCACCGAGACACTCGGCGCGCGCCTCGATGGCGGACTGCAACACGGCCAGCTGGTCGTTCGAGCCGAGTGGGTTCGTGAACCCGAGCGTGAACGACGCGTCTCCACCGCCCGATGCTTCGGTGCTGTCTGTCTCTTCGGTGTCGTCGCCCGAATCGGCGCTGTCGTCATCGTCGTCGTCGCCACCGCACGCAGCGAGCGTCGCAGCTACGACAACTACTGCGAAGGTGATGGCTAGTCTCGCTCGGATCGTTCTCAAAGCAACCCCCTGAGTAGGGCCGTTTCGGACCCTCGGGTCCGCCGCGAGCCGTCGTGTCGTGCGCGCGTGGCGCCCCGTCGCGGGCGAGTATGCGAAGTGTGCAGAAGCCGGACAAGGCAGGTGATCCACTGAGCGGGACAGAGCCGGAAGGCGTTCACTCGGCCGAAACAAGATTGCGCGAGCTCGGGCTCGTGTTGCCCGACGAACCGTCGTTTCCGGCCGGGGCGAAACCGTTGCTCGATCCAATCACGCGCGTCGGCGACATCGCGTACCTTTCGGGTGTCGGACCGCTCGGCACGACGGGCGTCGTCGGCGGGGATCTCGACGTCGAGGCGGGGCGAGAGGCAGCGCGTCAAACGGCGTTGCTCTGTTTGCGTCGCATCCGCGACGTGTTCGGGTCGCTCGACGCCGTCGAACGTTGGGTGAAGGTCACCGGCTTCGTGCGCTCGGCGCCCGGGTTCGGGATGCAGCCCGCGGTGTTGAATGGATTCTCGGAGCAGATCATCGACGTCTACGGAGTCGATCGCGGCCGCTGCGCGCGCTCGGCCATCGGAGTCTCCGAGCTGCCGATGAACATCCCCGTGGAGGTCGAAGCAATCGTTCTGCTCGCGTGAGTCGCTGACTACTGGGCGCGACGGAACGGCCGGACCCCCGGCGGATGCTCCGGATCGAGTTGGTGGTGACCCCAGATGCTCGGGCGGTCGATCGGGCCGCTCTGCCACGTCGCGTCGTCGACGAGGAGTCCGTTCCAGCCGCATTCGACTTCCCAACCCGAAGGCGTTTGCAGGTAGAACGACGTCATCCGGTCGTTCGTGTGCAAGCCGAGGGTCGACACCCGCACGCCACGCGCGATGCACACGTCGAACGTTCGGCCGACGTCGTCCAACGTGTCGACCTCGAGCATGACGTGCAGGACCCGCGGTTCACCCGCGATGTGTGCGATTCCGATGCTGTGGTGCCGCTCGTTGCAGCCCAGGAAGTAGAGCGCGTCGGGGAGGTAGTCGCGGAGCCGGAAGCCGAGCACGTCGCGGTAGAACGCGACCGTCGACGGCAGGTCGGCGACGTGCACGACGACATGCCCCAGCCCGAGTTCACCGGTCCGGAAGCCGGTCAGGCCGCGCGGATTGGCGAACGGTGCGGCGGCGGGTGGCACGCGTGCGACGAACTCCACGCGATGACCGGCCGGATCGACCGCCTGCACCATCGCGTCGACTCCCCGCCGCGCGCATTCTTCGTCGGAAGCGTCGCGCTGCGCTATGCCCGCCGTGTCGAGCACGCGTCGCAGGTCTGCGAGGTCGGACACTTCCCAACCGATGTACTCCAGCCGCTCCCGCTGACCCGCGTGGAGCACGAGGCGCGCCGGATGATCGTCCATCCGCAGGCCGAGGGTCTCGTCGTCGCCACCGTCGGCGGGCGCGAGCCCGAGCACATCGGGGCCGAACGATTTCCAGGCGTCGAGCGCGGCCGTCTCGAACCCCAAGTAGCCGAGGCGCGTGACCGGCATTTAGGCGCTCTTCACCGGCGCACGTGATCGGGCCCACGTCTGCGCGAGTTCGTCGCCGGTCGTGACGATGCCGTACGCGTCGCGGATGTTCTGCAGCGTCATCTGGTGCGCTTCGGACGAGAAACACGAGCAGCAGTCGTCGACGAACACGATGTAGTAGTCGTGCATGAAGCCGTCGCGTGCCGTCGCCTCGACACACCCGTTCGTCGCGATCCCCGTCATGATCAAGACGCGCCGGCCCGTGCTGCGCAGGATCACGTCGAAGTCGGTGTTCACGAACGCGCTGTAGCGGTGCTTCTTGACGATCGTCTCGCCGGGTTCCGGCTGCACGCCGTAGAACTCCGCGCCCCAGCTCCCCTCGTCGCAGATCACTTGGTCGGCACGCCCGCGAGCGCGCTGCTCGAGGTGCACTTCAGACTCCGTCGCGCGGTTGTGGCAGTACTGGACCCAGATGACCGGCACACCTGCCTGACGCGCGTCGTCGACCAATCGTTGCAGGCGCGGAATCATCGACTGCACGACCGAGACGTCGCGGCCGATGCGGCCCATCGTGCCTTCCTCGGCGCAGAAGTCGTTCTGGACGTCGACCACGACCACTGCCGCGTGGGCCGGATCGATCTTCTCGTCGAGCGTTCGCAACATCGCCATCAGTCCACCTCGACGCCGAGGAACCGCAAGTGTTCGCGGTTGAACTTCTCGGCCTCCTCGAACTGCGGCCAGTGGCCGCTGTTCTCCATCTGTACATATGTCACGTCGGGAATGTTGTCGCGCGTCCACTTCCCGACCTCGGTGCCGGCGATCGGGTCGTGCGAGCTCCAAACCAGGAGCACCGGCACCTTGATCGCGTTCAGGTCCTCGGCCCTCAACATGTTGCGCTGCCGCACCTCCATCTCCTGCAGGCACAGCGTGCGTTCGGTCGATTCTCGGTAACCCGGCTGCGAGTAGATCCGCAGGCGCGTCTCCACGAGGTCGGGAGGGACGGATGCCGGGTCCAAGAACAGCCACTCGACGCGCTTCTGCACCTTCTCGTAGGTCGGTGGGCTGACCGCTTCGAGTGTCAGCCGCTTGAGGCGCTCCATCACTTCGGGCTCGGCGTTGAGCCCGCCGGGCGTGTTCATCACGAGCTTCTCGATGCGAACCGGGTGCTCGATCGTGAGCCGCGCGCCGACCCAACCGCCGAGCGACTCGCCCGAGAGGAACACGCGATCGAAGCCGAGCGTGTCCATGAAATCGAGAACGTGCCGGACGTACGTGGGGATCTCGTAGTCACGGTCGGCGGGCTTGTCGGAGAACCCGTGGCCGATCATGTCGATCGAAAAGACGTGGAAATGCTCGGCGTGCGGCCCGATGTTCCGGGTGTAGGTCTCGGCGTGTCCGTTGACGCCGTGGAGGAAGAGCAGCGGCGGT
>JBEVDP010000168.1:0-4737 GCA_040513235.1 Acidimicrobiia bacterium
TCTACTACGACGAAGCCCGCCGCGCCGAAGGCATCGAGCAGACCCGGGCTGGTGTCGCCATGGCCGAGCGGCTCGGCAGTCCGGCGTTGCTCGCGCAGAGTCTCAACGCGGTGATCGTCGCGGGCAAGATCCCAGACGCGCTCTCGATCCAGCTCGATGCCGCGCGCCGGTTGGTCGCGCTGGATGACGATGAGGTGCCGGCCGATATGCGTGCGGCCGGCCATGCGCATCTCCTGCGCCTTTCGCTGCACGCCGGTGCGATCGACAACTTCGCAGCCGAGGTGGCCGACGCCGTCGAAGCGGCGGAGCAGCGGCGGGATCCCACGATCCGGACGCTCCTCGCGTGGGCGGAAGCGACAGCCGCGTTCTTCGCGGGCGATCTCAACGGGACCGAGAAGCGCGCCCTCGACGCCGCCGCGCGCCACCAACGCACGGGCGCGTGGGGGAGCATCGAAGCGCTCGGCATCCACCTCGAACTCTGCTACCGCGAGTTGGGGCGCCTGGCCGAGATCGACGACACGCTCCGGAGCATGATCGGGGAGATGGCGCCGCCCGCGATGCGCTTGCTGAGCGCGATGGTTGCGGTCGGCCAGGGCCGGATCGAGGTCGCCCGGGAGCGGTTCGCGCTCGCGCCACCGATCGTGCCGCTCGACTACGCATGGCTCACCTACACCGTGAACCGTGCGTACGTCGCGGCCGCGATTGATGATCCGGAAATCGACGACCTCTACGCGCGTCTCGCGCCGTACCGGAGCCACGTCGTCGTGCTCGACGGCAGCTTCGCGTGCTACGGCGCGGTCGAGTACTACCTCGGCCTGCTGGCGCAAGCGCGCGACGGCACACTCGCGGCCGAGCACTTCGCGCTGGCAAACTCGGTGCATGACCGAATTGGCGCGCGTCCGTGGGCGGCTCGCTCCCGTCTCGCGCTGTCGCGCGTGCTGACACGCGCCGATCCGGATCGGGCGACTGCGGTGCTCGACGAGATCGACCGTGTCGTAGCGGGCACGGAGCTCGACGTGATCCGCGTCGCGGCAGAGCAGGTGCGCGAGCAGCTTTCCGGCGCGCGGTGACGCGTGGCTACGCGCCCGCGTCGCGGTCCTGCTCGGCGGTGCTCGCGACCCGCATCCACGCTTCGACCCACGTTGCGAGGAAGCGGTCTTCGTCCACGCCGAGCGGCGGCCCGTTGAAGGTGACTCGCTGCGCGGCATAGGCGAGCAGCGATCCGAGCGCGACCGCGACGATCGCGTCGGTGTCGTAGTCGGGGAACCCGCCCTCGGCGATCTTCTTCTGGAGCCACCGGACCGCATGCGTATGGCCACGGTCGACGACCTCGGCGCGAGCAAGTTCGCGCAACGGGTCGTAGGACGCGTCGCCGCGCTGGAGCGCGACCATCAACTCCATCTCGCGATCGTGCACTTGCAACACCGCGCGGGCCAGCAGCATCAGTTCAGTGCGCAGGTCGTCGGGAAGCGAGCCTGCTTCCAAGAGCGCGCCGAGCCGGTCGAGCTCCTCGGCGTGCGCGGTGATCGCGGCCTGCAGCGTGTCGCGGTCCATGCTGCATCCTTCCACCTGGGCCGCGCCGCCGAAACCGCAGGCTACGCTCGCCCGGCTCTCGAGTGCGGAGGACTTCCATGGGTGATGCCGTCATCGTCGCGGCGGCGCGGACCGCAATCGGGACCGCGCGCAGGGGCACGCTGGTCGATGTGACTGCCTTCGAGTTGGCCCAGTGGGCCGTCGGAGAGGCGCTCGCCCGCTCGGGAGTACCGGGCACCGATGTCGACGACCTCCAGATGGGCGAGGTGCTCCAGGGTGGCGGCGACATCGCTCGCTTCGCCGCGATCGAACTCGGCCTCACCAACGTGCCCGGCGTCGCGTACAACCGGCACTGCGCGTCGGGCATGGCGCCCGTGCAATCGGGAGCGGCCAGCATCATGGCAGGAATGGACGACGTCGTCATCGCCGGCGGCGCGGAGTCGATCTCTTCGTCACCGAGCGCGATGAAGCGGATCATGGGCACCGACGAGATGGCGCCGTGGATGTCACCGTCGCATCGCGAAGCACCCGACGCGCCCGGGCTCGACATGTCGATCACCGTCGGCCACAACACCGCGAGCGCGATCGGGATCAGCCGCGAAGAAATGGACGAGTGGGCGTACCGGTCGCACCTGCGGGCCGTTGCCGCGACCGACGAAGGCCGGTTGCAGGACGAGATTTTCCCCATCGAGGTCACTCGACGCGACGGATCGACGACGACGTTCGCCGTCGACGAGCACCCGCGCCGGGACACATCGCTCGACAAGCTCGGAAGCTTGAAGGCGCTGCATCCCGAGATCGAAGGCTTCGGGATCACCGCGGGGAACTCCTCGGGCCTGAACGACGCCGGGTGCGCGCTCGTTCTCGTGGATCGCGACTACGCCGACGCGCACGGCCTGACGCCGCTGGCTCGCATCGTCTCCTGGGCGTCGATCGGGCTCCTGCCGCGTGATACCGGCCTCGGACCTATCTACGCGATTCCGAAGGCGTTGGCGCGCGCGGGTATGACCGTCGCCGATGTCGATCTCGCCGAGATCAACGAAGCGTTCGCGTCGGTGCCGATCGCCGCGTGTCGTGAGCTCGAACTCGATCCCGAGATCACCAACGTCAACGGTTCGGGCTGCTCGCTCGGTCATCCGGTCGCGGCCACCGGCGCGCGCATGATCGTGACGACCATGTTCGAGTTGCGCCGTCGCGGCGGCGGTATCGGCCTCGCCAGCATGTGCGCCGGCGGCGGTATGGGCTCGGCGACGGTCTTCGAGGTCTACCCGGTCTAGCGAGGCATGCTCGGCCTAGACGAGCGAGCGGATCTCACGTATCGCGACGGACAGCGTGGCGAGGTCGTACACGCCGTGCCCGCGCACGTCATCGAGAATGGAGAGAACACGGGTCACCGCGGTCTGCTCACCCGCGGCCCACACGCCGAACGCGGTCTCCGGCTCGAAGCCGGCATCGGTGCTCGCGAGGATCGCGGCGGTGAGCGACCGGTGCTCGGTCTCGACGTCTTCCTGCAACGCGCGGCGCGAGAGTGCCTGCCAGCGGTCGTCGCGCGGCAGCTCGACGATGCGTTCCCGCAACCTGTCCAGACCCAACCTTTCGCCGACCACGACGTAGACCGCGAGCACGTCGTCGACGTCACGGCTCGTCTGCTCCGCGAGATCGGTGATGTCGAGCGCGGCGTAGAGAGCATCGAGGCCGGCCACGCGACGGGCGAGGTCGTCGCCCACGCCGAGCGCGGTCAGCCGCGCCGTTTCGGCTTCGAGGTGCTCACGCGGCGCGCCCCGCAGCCGGGCTGGGAGCAGGTCGGCGACGCGCGCGACACGCGTCGTGAAGAAGTCGGCGGTAGTCGCGACGGGGAGCGGGCGGCGGCGCCGTCGCAAGAGCCACCTGCTCGCGCGCTCGACGAGCTTGCGGCTCTCGAGATACATCGCGGTCTGCGTGTCGGCCGCGACGACGCCGTCGAGCTCCTCGATCCGCGACCACAACTCCGCTTGTCCGAACACGGCGCGAGCAGCTTCGTGGGCGCGCAGGATCTCGTCGGCCGTCGCGCCCGTCTCCTCGGCGAGGCGGAACGCGAATGTGGTGCCGGCGCGATTGACCACGCCGTTCACCAGCGCGGTCGCGACGATCTCGCGCCGCAGCGGGTGTTCCGCGAACCGATCGCGGTACCGCTCGGCCAACGCCCTCGGGAAGTACTCCGACAACGCAGACGAGAAGTCGGGATCATCGGGTAACGCGGTCGCCAAGATCGCGTCTTCGAGGTCGATCTTGGCGTAGGCGAGCAGGACGGCGAGCTCCGGCACGGTCAGCCCGATGCCCGCCGCCCGCCGGTCGAGGAGCTCTTCCTCGTTGGGAAGCCGTTCGACCTCGCGTTTGAGGTCGCCCTGCTGCTCGAGCGCGCGGATGAAGCGCGCGTGCACGTCTTCCATCGACGCGGCTTGGGCGCGCGCGTTGGCGAGCGCGCGGTTCTGGCGGTAGTTGTCGCGCAGCACGAGGGCTGCGACATCGTCGGTCATTTCCTGCAGCAGTTCGTTGCGGGCCGGGACTGTGAGCTCCCCCGCCGCGACCACGCGGTCGAGCAGGATCTTGATGTTCACCTCGTGGTCCGACGTGTCGACGCCGGCACTGTTGTCGATCGCGTCGGTGTTGATGTGACCACCGGCGACCGCGAACTCGATCCGGCCCAGCTGGGTCAGCCCGAGGTTGCCGCCCTCGCCCACCACCTTCACCCGCAGGTCGGCGCCGTCGACGCGGATCGCGTCGTTGGCCTTGTCGCCGACGTCGGCGTGCGACTCGGTGCTGGCCTTGACGTAGGTGCCGATGCCGCCGTTCCACAGCAGGTCGACCGGTGCCGCGAGGATGGCCTTCATCAGCTCCGCCGGCGTCATCGATCCCACGCCGTCGGGCAGGCCGAGGCGGGCCCGCACCTGTGCGCTGATCGGGATGGACTTGGCGGTTCTCGGGTGCACCCCGCCACCCGCCGACAGCAGAGACGTGTCGTAGTCGGCCCACGACGAGCGCGGCAGCCCGAACAGCCGCTCCCGCTCGGCGAACGAGGCGGCCGGGTCGGGATCGGGGTCGAGGAAGACGTGCCGGTGGTCGAACGCGGCCACGATCCGCAGGTGGCGCGAGAGCAGCATCCCGTTGCCGAAGACGTCGCCCGACATGTCGCCGACGCCCACCACTGTAAACGGCGTCGCCTGA
>JBEVDP010000169.1:0-4696 GCA_040513235.1 Acidimicrobiia bacterium
CGCTCAGCTGAGGAGTTTTTCGACCGCGGGCTGTGCACGCGCGGCAACTCGGTCGATGACTCCTCGCTCCCGCAGGCGCTTGATGGCGACGCTCCCGATGGCCCACGCGGGCACGGCCAAGATGAGGCCGACGATCCCGCCGAGGAGACCCCCCAGCGCGGTGACGACCAACACCACGAGTGGATGCATGTCGAGCGAACGGCCCATCACCTTCGGCTCGACGAAGTTCTCGAGCGCGAGGTTCGCCGCGAGCACGACGGCCAGCATGATCAGACCCTCGGTGAGTCCGCCATCACCGATGGCCACGATCACCGCAAGGCCACCACCGAGGAACGCACCGACATAGGGGATGTAGCCGCCGATGAAGTTCACCACCACGATGGTGAATACGAGCGGCATGCCGAGCAGGAGGGCGGCGACGCCGACGACCAGGGCCACGATCGCAGACATGATCGTGCGCCCTGACCCGTAGTCACGAAGAATTCGGCACGCATCACCGATGAAGTCGTCGACGCCGTCCCGGAACCTTGGGTCGAGCGACTTGACGACGGAGCGTCGTATCTTGGTTCCGTCCTTGAGCAGGTAGTACATGATCAGCGAACCAAGGATGACGCCGCTCGCGATCGCAACCAGCGTGCCGAGTCCCGAGACCAACCCCGACAAAACGCCGGTCGTGATCATCGGCACGGCGTCATCGATCGCGGCGCGGGCTGCATCCAACTGACCCTCCTCGACTCCGAGTGCATCGGTGTCGCCTGCGAGTTCGTTGATTGCGTCGTCAGCCGACGCGCTGATTTCGTCCACCTGATCGGTCACGCCGTGGACGGTCGCGACCACGACGCCGACCATGAGCGCGATCAGACCGAGCACGATCAAGCCGGCGGCGAGGCTCGGCTTGAATTTGTGGCGCACGAGCACTCCGACGAACGGCCTGAAGATGATGGCCAGCACGGCCGCGAACGTCATCGGGAGCACGATCTCGCTGACCGCCGCCAGTGCGATGAACACGATGATGCTGGCCACGACGAAGCCGACGAAGCTCCACGCCCAGACACCCAGCCGAGGAACGCGGGCGAGCAACCCCGGAACCGCGTCCGCGAAGTCACCGTCGGCGCTGGGGGCGGCGTGAACATCACCTTGGGCATCGGCGGTGAGATCAACGGTCTCCGGCATGGCAACTCTCCTCGCTTCTCGGAATCGGCAGCACTCGTTCGAAAACGGTCATGACTCTTCCGTGCTCTGGAACGCGTCGCGGAGACTGAGCTCGCGAGCAGGCGGCGGGAGCGCCGGGGCGGCACCCGCGGTCAGCGTCGAAGCGCCTTCGCCGCGGACGAGGCGGCCGACGGATCCAGTGTCCTCGGCGAAGATGGCTCCTGCACACGCGCCGACGATGATGCACATCGCCGCGCCGGAGAACCACGTCACCAACGACAGCGACACGCCGAAGAACCCGAACTGATCCTCGTTGCTCGAGACCACATCGGGCATCCAGATCGTCGCGGAGATCGCGAACGCGGCGGTGGCGACGCTGGTGATCAAAGCCGTCGGCACGAGCGCCCGCGCGCGCACATCGCCCAACAGCAGGAACCAGGGGATGAACCCCCACAATGCCGACGTCGCAGCCAGCGCCAGGATCGCCAAGACAGCGACGCCAACCGTGCCTTCGAAGACGGTCCCGAGACCACCGAGCGCGGCCATGCACGCGAGCACGGCCGACATGCACACCAGTCCCCGCCAGTACATGCCGGCGCCGCCGGGGCGCGTCGGGCGCCGCCACGCGCGGAGGTACATGCGCTGTAACGCGGTGACGAACGAGGTCGCGAAGAAGATCGTGAGGACGAGACCGAGGAGTCCGGTCGCTTCCCGGACGTCGTCGGAGTTCCGGAACGCCTCCCTGACCGTCGTGAGCGCGTCCCCCCGGAGACCGAGCCGGAACGTCACCGCAGTGATGATCGACGTACGGGCGCGCTCGGGCAGGAAGGCGGCAACCACGATGATGAGCGGGAAGAACGAGACGAAGGCCTTGCCCGCGAGCGCCACGCTGCGATCGACGAACTCGATCTCGAGCATGCGCTCCCACGCTCGCCACAGGAGCAATCGTTCCAGCCAAGCCCGCAAACGGGCCATGCGATCTCGCATCGTGACGATGCCTCCGCGCCCGACAATTGCCGCAGACCTCTGACGACATCGCGAGATCCTCCTGGATCGCGCGGCGCCTGTCGTCACACAGAACGCATGAAGGTCGATTCACGCCATCTGCGTGATGCCGGGAGTGCCCCGTTCGACGGACGATGGCGGCAACCTGATTCCGAGCAAGAGGACGCAGCCATGACCATTGGACCTATCCAAGCCTTCGTGATCGGCTTTCCGGACAGCGACCTGTTCGAAGGGCGCATCGCCGAGGAGCTGGCCCGGCTCAGCGATGTCGGCCAGATCCGAATCGTGGAGGCCGTCTTCGTGATACGAGACGGCGACGACGCCGTGGCGCTGAGCGTGTCCGATCTTGACGACGACCAACGAACCGAACTGCGCGCCGCCGTCGGCGCGTTGGTCGGGTTGGGCGTCGCCGGACTGGACGGTGCCGAAGCCGGTGCCGAGCTGGGCGCGTCCGTCGACATCAACGCGCCGACCGTGGCCGAGGCCCTCGCCGCGTCGTTGATCGACGATCTTCCCGACGGCAGCTCAGCGCTCGTGCTCGCCGTCGAGCACCTATGGGCGATCCCGCTGCGCGACGCCGTGCGCGACGCCGGCGGCCTGGTCCTCGGGCACCGCTCACTCACACCTGAGGAACTTGTCGCGTTCGGCATGGACCTGGGCGACGAGATCGAGCGCAGCGGCGCGTAGAGCGAGCGCGCCGTGATCGAAGCCTTCTTCTGGGGTGCGCTGGGCGCGTCGGCTCTGCTCGTCGGAGCGCTGATCGCGTACGCGGTGACGCCGAGCCAGAAGCTCATCGCGGTCGTGATGGCGCTGGGTGCCGGCCTGCTGATCGGGTCGATTGCCTTCGAGCTCATCGACGAGGCACTGAAGTCGAGCGAAGTCGCGACCGTTGGCGCCTATACGTTGGTCGGAGCGGCCGCGTTCACGCTCGGGAATTGGTGGCTCGACAAGCGCGGGGGTGGAGATCGCAAGGACTCCGACGGCGCGCAGGCCGACGGCTCGCCGCTCGCGATCGTGATGGGATCGGTACTCGACGGGGTACCCGAGTCGTTCGTACTCGGGCTCACTGTGCTGCAAGGTTCAGTCAGCGTGCCGCTGCTGATCGGTGTGATGTTGAGCAATCTGCCCGAGGGATTGTCGTCGGCGAGCGGGCTGCGCATCGCCGGATGGTCACGAGCGCGCGTGGTGAACATGTGGCTCATCGTGATCGCGGTGTCGGCAGTGAGCGCGGCCCTTGGCTATGCACTGCTCGATCCGACACACGGACACACCGGCGCGTTCGCGCAGGGCTTCGCGGCCGGCGCGCTGCTCGCGATGATCACCGACACGATGCTGCCCGAAGCGTACGAAGAAGAGGGCATCTCGACGGGTTCACTCGTTGCGATCGGCTTCGCAATCTCGCTGATGCTGTCGGCCCTATGAAGCAAGACAGGACCGGTCGCAATACCGCTCCAGAGCGGGCATTGCGCGCCGGTCGTGAACCGGCGGCGCGCTTTTGGTGGTGAGCGACCCAAGATCGATTCACGCAGTCTGCGTGATGCGAGGGCTTCGCGTTCAGCCTTGACTACACCGAACAAGACCTCGGGAGGAACTGTGAGCAACTCGACGCAGGGCGGGGTCACCGCCGAGACGTTGGCGTCGATTTCAACGCCGGATCGGGTCGAGACCCGCCTCGGGACGTTGGAGTTCAACGACGGCGCACCATCGGACGCAACCGCCGCGCTGCTGTACGACAACCTCGACTTCATGCACGGCGTCGAGGCGTTCATCAACAGCTTTCCCGGGGCTTCGTTGGCGGCGATGCGCCGAGGATTCTTGAGCATCGGCGTCAACGACAACGACGTAGTGGCGTTCCCCGAGTTGATGGACTCGCAGTCGCTGTTCCTGACCGCGAACTGCGACACGCTGTACTTCATCTCGTTCCTGGACTTGACGAACGGCCCGATGGTCGTCGAACTGCCCGCGTTGGGCCCGCCGACGGGAATCCTGGGTGGGGTCGACGACATGTGGTTCAACTGGGTGACCGACATGGGGCTCCCGGGACCGGACCGAACTGCCGGCGGGCGTTACCTGATCGTCGGACCGGGTTATGACGGTCCGCTCCCGGACGCCGGGTACTTCGTGTCGCATTGCCGCACGACGCGGGCGTGGTGGTTCGCTCGAGCGTTCAAGGTTGACAACAAACCCGCACCGCCGGCCGAAGTCATCCGCAACGGGTTGAAGATCTACCCGTACCAGCCCGGCACAGTGGGGACGCCGGTCGCGAGTTACCTGTCCGGTGCTGCCCCGTTCGCACCCGCGACCGAGCCGCCGCCAACGCGCTTCGTCGACGCGACCCACAAGTCGTTCAACACGGTCCCGCCGGTCGATGACTCGTACTGGGACCTGATCAACGAAGTTGTACAAACTGAACCGGTGGAGGCAGGGAACCCCGAGATCCTCGGCCTGCTCGCCTCGGTCGGGATCGTCAAGGGGCAACCGTTCGCGCCCGACGCGCGGATGCGCAAGATCCTCAGCGACGCGGTCAAAGTGGGCAACG
>JBEVDP010000170.1:0-6546 GCA_040513235.1 Acidimicrobiia bacterium
TTGCGCGAGGTGATGGAAGACCGGACGACGATCATCATCGCCCACCGGCCGGCCACGATCGCGCTCGCGCAACGCGTCGTGTTGCTCGACGAAGGGCGCGTCGTGGCCGACGGCACGCATGAGGAACTGCTCGTCACGAACGCGCGCTACCGCGAAGTACTCGCGCGTGCCGAGGCCGACGAACTCGCGCACAGCCTCGATGACGAAGGCGCCGCAGCCGGGTTGCGGGGGGTCGAGTCGTGAAGCCAGGCGCAGATCCGGAGGCCCGGTCGCGCGATGGACGTCATGACCGCGTTCGAGGGCCGGAGGTCGTAGCCCCATGAGAGGCGGCGGCGGGTGGATGGAGAGCATCCCCGAGGAGACGTTGTCGCGCACCGAAGCCGAGCGGGTGCTGCGCCGCCTGGCGGGCATGCTCACGCCGTACCGCGGCCGCATCGCGCTGATCATCGTGGTCATCGCGGTCCAGGTCGGAGCCCTGCTCGCGGGCCCCGCGCTGGTCGGGTACGGCATCGACGAGGGCTTGCGCAAGGGCGATGCGGGTGCGGTCAATCTCGCGGCCGGGCTCTACCTCGTGCTGGCATTCGCCGGGCTGTTCCTCGGGCGGGCCGCGATCCTGATGGTTGCCCGGGTCGGCGAGTCGTTCCTGCGCAGCCTGCGCAAGCGCCTGTTCGACCATCTGATGTCGCTGTCGCTCGACTACTTCGAACGCGAGAAGACGGGCCGCATCGTCGCCCGCATGACCTCCGACATCGATTCGCTCCAGGAGTTGATCTCGCAGGGCCTCGTGCTGTTCGTGCAGAGCATCATCCTGTTCATCGGTGCGGTGATCGTCATCCTGTTGCTGTCGTGGGAGCTCGCGCTGGGCGTGCTCGTGATCGTGCCGCCCGTCTTCTTCGCGAGTCGTTGGTTCCGCCGCGTTTCCAACAAGGCCTACCTCGAAGTTCGTGAGCGGATCGCGACCAACCTGTCGACGCTGCAGGAGAGCCTCGAGGGCGTGCGCGTCGTGCAGGCCTTCGGGCGAGAGGGTTCGTTCACGAACCGCTTCTCGCGCACCAACGAGGATCAGTACCAAGCGAACCTGACGGCCGTGAAGATCTCGGCCAAGTACTTCCCGGTCGTCGAGTTCACGGGCGTGGCCGGGATCGCGGTGATCCTCGGGTGGGGTGGCTATCTCGCCGAGCAGGGCGTCGTGACGGTCGGTGTCGTGGCCGCGTTCACGATGTACCTCAACAACCTGTTCGAGCCGATCCAGCAGATGAGCCAGATCTACAACACCGTGCAGTCGGCCGGTGCCGCGCTCAGCAAGATCTTCGGTGTGCTCGACACGAAGCCGACCGTCGCCGAACGGCCCGGCGCGGTGGACTTGCCCCACGCAGGTGCGATCGACGTCGACGACGTGACGTTCGCGTACGGCATCGATCCCGTCCTCACCGATGTCACGTTGCACGTCGACGCAGGGGAGCGCATCGCGCTCGTCGGCCCGACCGGCGCCGGGAAGTCGACGTTGGCCAAACTCGTGGCGCGGTTCTATGACCCGCGCGAGGGCTCGGTCCGGGTCGACGGCGTCGACTTGCGCGACGCGACGTTACGGTCGCTTCGCGAGCGGATCGTCGTGGTGCCGCAGGAAGGGTTCTTGTTCGCGGGCACGTTGCGCGACAACGTGCGCGTTGGCCGGCCCGAGGCCACCGACGCCGAGGTCGACGAGGCACTCGCCGCGCTCGGGTTGCTCGAACGCTTCGTGGCGTTCCCCGAAGGGCTCGAGACAGAAGTGCGCGAACGCGGGTCACGCTTGTCGGCCGGCGAACGCCAACTTGTTTCGCTCGCGCGCGCCGCGCTCGCCGACCCCACGATCCTCGTGCTCGATGAAGCGACGTCGAACCTCGACCCCGGCACCGAGCACCAGGTCGAGCAGGCACTGGAACGGCTCGTGCACGGGCGGACGGTGCTCGTCGTCGCGCACCGCCTGTCGACGGCCCAGCGCGCCGATCGCGTCGCCGTCGTGGCCGACGGTCGCCTGGCCGAGCTGGGCACGCACGCAGATCTGATCGCCGCGGGCGGCCACTATGCGGAGCTGTACCGCGCCTGGTCGATCCACCACGTCCCCGAAACCGAAGACGTCGCGTAGTTCGTCCCATGCGTCACTACGGCGCTCAGTGGCCGGTGAAGGTGAAGAGGCGGACCCCGGGCGCGAAGGGCGCGGGGGCGACGGCGAGGCGGTGGGCGCCGACGCCGAACAGGAAGTCGTCGGAGCCGACGAACACCACCTCGTCGAAGCCGGCCTCGGCGAACCACGCGCGTACCGACACCGTCAGGTCGGGCTCCCTCCGGTGCCGGGTCCAGATCGCGGTCGCACCAGGCGCGCACAGGCTCGCCAACCTGCGCACGGTGTGCTCGACGTCGGCGTCCGAGATGTTCCCGAACACGCCGCACACGAGGATGAGGTCGGCGGGCACCGCGCCCGCGTAAACGTCGCTGGTGGACGCGTCGCCGCACACCACCTCGATCCCGACCGGAGCCCGCGCGGTGGCGCGCGCCGCGAGTTCGGAATCCAGCTCGACGAGCCGGCCGGTCACATCGCTCCCACGCGGATGGTCGGCAAGCACGCCGAGCAGGTCGCGGCCTTCGCCCGCGCACATGCTCACCACCCGGATTGGTCCCGGCGCCATGCTGTCGAGCGCGTTTCGAATGCACTGCTGCACGATCGCCAGCCGCCGCGCGAGGCGCGAGCTCGGGTCGTCGTATTCGGCGTGCCATTCGCGCCAGTCCCGCTCCATGACGCAGAATCCTCGCATGAGTGAGCGCAGCGAGCGGGGCCCGAGCGGCCCGGCCGCAGGCCGAGAGCAGGAGACATGACTTACCGAGTGATCCAGTGGGCGACCGGCCTCGTCGGCCAAGAAGCGATCAAGGGCGTGCTCGCGCACCCCGAGCTCGAGCTCGTCGGAGTGTGGGTGCACAGCCCCGACAAGGTCGGCCGGGACGCGGGCGAGATCTGCGGCATCGACCCGATCGGCGTGAAAGCGGTCGGCACGCTCGACGAGATCTGCGCGATCGACGCCGACGCGGTCGTGTATGCGCCGGTGCTTGCGAGCACACGCGACGTGATCCGCTTGCTCGAGTCGGGCAAGAACGTCGTGACGCCGGTCGGCTGGATCTTTCCGCCCGAGACGCCGGGCAACGTCGCGCTCGAAGCCGCGTGCCAGAAGGCGGGTGTCACGTTGCACGGCACCGGCATCAATCCGGGCGGTATCACGGAACGGTTTCCCCTGACGCTCTCCGCGCTGTGCCGCGACATCCGCCACGTGCGCGCCGAGGAGTTCTCCGACATCCGCAACTACCCGACCGAGATGGTCGTGCGCGAAGTCATGCTGTTCGGCAAGGACCCCGAGAGCGCGTCGCAGAGCCCGATGCTCGAAGTGCTCGGCCACGGTTTCATGCAGTCGATCGACATGCTCGCGACCGAGCTCGGATTCACACTCGACGCGGTGAAGCGCTCAACGCACGAGATGGCCGTCGCGACTCAAGCGCTCGACACGCCCGTTGGCGTGATCGAAGAGGGAACCGTCGCCGCCCAGCGGTTCACGTGGGAAGGCGTGGTCGACGGGAACCCGGTGATCACGGTGCGGGTGAACTGGCTGATGGGTGAGGAGCACCTCGACCCGCCGTGGACGCTCGGCGAGCAGCGCTTCGAAGTCGAGTTCGACGCCGACCCGCCGCTCGCCGTGACGTTCCACGGACTGCACCCACCCGTGATCGGTGAGCACGCCGAGATCGGGCTCACCGGTCCCGCGATGCACTGTGTCAATGCCATCCCGTACGTGTGCGCAGCCGAGCCCGGCATCAAGACGTACCTCGATCTCCCGATGATGGCCGGACGCGGCACGACGACCTAGACGCCAAGGTCGTGGCCGTGTGCAGCCACGATGTTCGACGCCGCTCCGACGAATGCGCCCTGATCGACGGCGAACTGCCGGCCGTCGCGCGCCCGCACCGCCACGGTGTTCCCTGCGGCTTCGCGTTCGCCGACGACCGCGAGCCAGGGCACCGCGGCCCGGTGCGCGGCGATCCGGGCTCCGAGCGTCCCGTCGCGGTCGACCTCGACGCGTAGGAACGCGGCGCGCAGCCGCGCCGCCAGCCCGTCGGCATCGGCGTCGTGGGCGGCGCTGACGGGCAGCACGACGACCTGGCGCGGCGCGAGCCAGGGCGGCAACGCCGGGCCGTGGCGATCGACGAGATGCGCGACCATGCGTTCCAGGGTTGAGATCACCGACCGGTGCACGATCACCGGCCGCTGCCGTTCGTCGTTCGCGTCGAGGTAGGTCAGATCGAAGCGCTCGGGCAGGAGGAGGTCGACCTGGATGGTCGAGACGGTTTCTTCGCGTCCGTGCGCGCCCGCGAGTTGCACGTCGATCTTCGGGCCGTAGAACGCCGCTTCGTCGTCGGCCTCGAAGTACTCGACGCCCGAGTCCGCGAGAACGTCTCGCAACACGGAGGTCGCACGCGCCCACAAGGCGTCATCGGCAACGTACTTGTCGCCATCGCCACGGCACGACAGCCGATAACGGTGCGAACCGAGCCCGAGGTCGGCGTACGCGGCTTCGATCATCGCGAGGGCGCCGCTGATCTCGGCTGCCACTTGCTCAGGTGTACAGAACGCGTGCGCGTCGTTGAGCGTCATGCACCGCACGCGAGACAGACCGCCGATCGCCCCTGACAACTCGTTGCGGAACATCGTCCCGAGTTCGGCGAAGCGCAAGGGAAGCTCGCGGTACGAGCGGCGTTGGTGGCGGAACAGGAGGATGTGGTGCGGGCAGTTCATCGGCCGCAACACGTACTCCTCGTCGCCCATCCGCATCGGTGGCCACATACCGTCGGCGTAGTGGTCCCAGTGCCCGGAGATCTCGTACAACGCGCGTTTCGCAATCGGTGGCGAACAGACGTGTTGATCGCCATGGCTGCGCTCGAGGTCGACGATCCAGCGGGCAAGGGTGTCCCGCACGATCGCGCCGTCGGGGAGCCACATCGGCAGGCCCGCGCCGACGAGCTCGTCGGAACAGAACAGGTCGAGCTCGCGCCCGACGGAACGGTGGTCGTACGAAGAATACTGAGAAGGCATCCGAGCTCCATTGGAGAACGGGAGCCCGGCCGGGAGTGCGCAACGCCCCGGGGAAGGACTCCCGGGGCGGGTTCGTCAGTCGACGAAGGACACGCCGGGAGGGCCCGGCGTCGTCGTCACGACCGACGAAAAGGAATTGCGCATGGAGAGCACTGTGACAGATCCAGAGATGGGGCGCTCACGATTTAGAGCGGCGTGAACGGCACCGTGAACGCAGGCGCTTCGACGCCGCCGTCCACCTCGAAGATCTTGCCGGTCACCCACGCAGACGCAGGAGAGGCGAGGTACACGACCGCGGCCGCGATGTCTTCAGGCGCGCCGACCCGGCGCATCGGCGTGTTGTCCTCGAGCTGCCGGCGGGTGTCGGCGTCGTTCAGCACCTGGGCGAGTGCGTCGGTCTCGACGCCGCCCACCTCGATCGCGTTCACCCGCACCTTGGGCGCGAGTTCGGGTGCCAGCGCGCGCGTCATCATCGACAGCGCCGCCTTGGCCGTCGCGTAGGCGACGAACATCGGTTGCACCATGCTCGCCGCGCGCGACGAGATGTTGACGACGGCACCGTCACCGTTCGCGGCAAGGTGGGGAACCGCGAGCTTCGTCAGGACGAACGCGGCCGTCACGTTGAAGCGCAGCGCGGCCTCGAACGCGCGCTCGCTGGTTTCGAGGACCGGACGTGGCAGCCAGCCACCGGCGTTGTTGACGAGCACGTCGAGCCGCCCGAACTCGTCGACGGTCGCGGCGACGAGTCGTTCCAGATCGGCGGTCACCGTCACGTCGGTGGGGACGACGAGCGCGCGCCGGCCCGTCGCCCGCACCGCGCCTGCAGTCCGCTCGAGGTCGGCTTCGGTGCGAGCGCCGACCACCACGTCGGCGCCGGCTTCGGCCAGCGCGACTGCGGTCGCCGCGCCGATGCCCCGTCCCGCACCGGTGACGATTGCAACGCGGCCGTCGAGTTTGAAGCGATCGAGAATCACGGGCGAACGCTAGCGTCGCTCTCGTGACCGCGGATGTGGTGAAGGGAGACGACGGCGTGCGCCGCTGCCGGTGGGGTGCGAGCACTCCCGACTACGCCGCGTACCACGACGACGAGTGGGGGCGACCCGTGGTCGACGACACGCGCCTCTACGAGAAGCTGTGCCTCGAAGGGTTCCAGGCGGGCCTCGCGTGGATCACGATCCTGCGCAAGCGCGAGAACTTCCGCCGCGCGTTCAAAGGCTTCGACGCCGCCAAGGTCGCTCGCTTCACCGAACGCGACATCGAGCGGTTGCTCGGAGACGCTGGCATCGTGCGTCACCGGGGCAAGATCGAAGCCACGATCGCGAACGCCCGCGCGGTCAAGAAGGCGAGCGCGGAATATGGGTCCCTCGCCGCGCTCCTGTGGTCGTACGCGCCCACCGGCCGCCGGCGCGCGCCCCGAACGTACGCCGATGTCC
>JBEVDP010000171.1:0-2564 GCA_040513235.1 Acidimicrobiia bacterium
CCGGATGCCAAGTCCGCGGATGCTCGCGAACTCTGTTTGTGACATCACGAGGATCTCGACGTCCGTCGCGGCGGTGACCGTCGCGGTGCGGCGAGGCTCACCCATCAGGGCGAGCTCGCCCACGATCGAACCCGCGACCGCGTGCCCGACGATTGCGCCGTCGCGTTCGACGACCGCCTGGCCCGCGACGATCACGAAGCATTCGCGACCGCGGGTTCCCTGCTGAACGAGAACGGTTCCGGCCGGCCGCGTGATCGGCGTCATGAACGACGCGACGAGGCGCAGCTCGCGAGTGGAGCATTCGGCGAAGGGCGCGATGGCCCGGAGCTGTTCGACATACTTGCGGTTGCGGCGCTGGTTCCGGATCATCTCGTCGCCTCCTCCGAAGGAGTTCGCGTACTCCACGAGGGTGCGCCGATCGCAGGCCGACCGCAGGGTCGCCGTACCCAATCGGGCCAGAAATTGCTGAGTACGTGTACTCAGACGGTGGCCCGGGCGCGGAGAGCGTCCTCATCGAGGATCACGACGTGCCGCCCCTCGGCTTCGATCCACCCGAGGTCGCGCAGGGCTCGCAAGCCCTTCACGACGGCCTCGCGGGACAGTCCCGTCATCGCCGCGACCTCCGACTGGCCGAGTGGCAGTGCGACCTCGCCCCCGTTGCTTCCGTACCGCTCGACCATCGTGAGGATGCAGCCGCAGAGCCGCGTCAGGCTGTCGCTCGTCCCGAACTCGAGTTGACGCTGCGAGGCATTCCGCAGGCGCGCGGCGATGACGCCGAGCAGCTGCGTGGCGGCGCCGGGATGGTGGTCCAGAAACGCGATGAAGGGTTCGACGCCGACGAGGAGTACATCGACTTCGGTCAAGGCGGCGGCCGACGCGGACCGTACGTCGCCGTCGATCGCGGAGAGCTCACCCAGCACGGACCCCGCGTCGAGCACATCGAGGATGACCTCGCGACCCCCGGCAGAAGTGGTGAACACCTTCACCAATCCCGTGAGCACGATGTGGACGTCGCGGCCCTCGTCACCTTCATGGAACAAGGGCGCGCCGCTCCGCAGGCGGCGCCGGTGCCCGATGCCTTCGAGCGCATTGCGATCGCCGACGTCGAGGCGAGCGAGAAAGGCTTCGTCTCGCACGTGCGAGAGGCTAGTGCGACACCGCGCGTGCCGGACCGGGCAGCCGATGCGCGGCTGGCGGCGCCCGAACTACCGGCCGTCCATCGCTGATCCCCCGCGGGAAGGCGCCGTCGTAGCCGCGACTTCACCGAGTCGTTGCATGTCGCGTAACAGTGCGGCCGAGCGGTCTCGGTGCGGTGGGATAAGTGTGTAGAACAGCCAGTCGAAGAACGGATGGATCTTCAACACCGTGAACGTCTGCACGACACGGGTCCCGTCCGCGACCGGTTCGAGCCGGATGCGCCACTCGGTGCTGTCGCGGTAGATCGGGCTCGGCACCGTGCGCCACACGAGTTCGTACGGCGCGTCAGCGGCCACGACCTCGCAGACGCGTGACCACTTCGACCGGTTGACGCGGTTGCGGGCGCGGTAGCGCGCGCCCGGAACGGCGCTACTCGCGCCGTCCATCCAGACGCCAGCGCTGGTCTCGTGGCTCCATTCGCCGAGTCGGGTGGGGTCGGCGACGACAGCCCAGATCTGCTCGGGCGTCGCGCCGGCGACCACTTCACAGCGTCCTTCCCTCGGGAGTTTTCCCATGACAGTTCCTTTGATCAGGCCGCGGCGGCGGCGAATTCGGCGAGCATCTGGTCGAGCATTTCCTGGCCGGGGACGGCCAACACGGGTTGCGCCGCGAGTGCGAGGGTGCGGCGGAATGCGTCCGCGATCTGGTCGCCACGCAGGATCGGGCCGTGCGCGCCGGCAACGACGTCGAGGGGGAGCGACGCGGTGGCGTGCACGTGGGCCGCGAAGCGTTCGGTGTCGACCCACTCGAGCCACGGCGTGTTCCAGCTGTTGAGCGGGGCGAAGCTCATGTCATAGAGATCGGCGGGTACGTCACCCGCTTCGAACACCGCGCCGGGTGTGAGGGCACCGAAGGCATCGACTGCCCACAGCAGGTTCGTGGCCGAATCGTGCAACCCGCGCGTTGCTGGGGAGTCGAACGACGGCGGCCGCACCAGCGTGAGCCGCCGATCGCCCGCGTCGATCGCGTCGCCAGGGTTGGCCCAGCACATCCGGTCGAGGGGTAGTTCGACGTCGCCCATGAGGCGGCCGAAGATCGGGAAGCTCGCGACGAGCGTGGCGTTCGGGCACGCGTCGAGCACCGCATCGACGTTGCCGATGTGGTCGTGGTCGTCGTGCGACAGGAAGATCCAGCGGACGTCGACGGGGTCGACGACCGAGAACACGTGCTCCAGCCACGTCTCCCGCACGAGGAAGCAGCCAGTGTCGACGATCACGGGCTCGTCGCCCCGGATCACGAGGCTGTGGGCGCCGAACGCGGTGCCGTCGGGCTGCGCTGCGAATGTGGGGATCAGGAAGGTGTCGTCGGTGACGGCGTAGGGGCTCGTCGGCAGCGTGATCGGCGGCATTGGAGCGGCTCCTGCTCAA
>JBEVDP010000172.1:0-3485 GCA_040513235.1 Acidimicrobiia bacterium
TCGAATCGGTACACCGCGCCTACGACATGCGCGCGCACGTGCATGCACAAGGCTCGCAGACCAATGCGCTCACTCCGGAGTTCATCGACAGGTTCGCGATCGTCGGCCATCCCACACATTGCGTCGAGCGCATTGAAGAGATCGCTGCCCTCGGCGTCGACCGAATCACGGTGGTGGGAAGCTCACCGGGATCCGATCGGACGGCTGCCGCGGAAGCGACCGCAGCGCTTGAGCGCGACGTGCTCCCCCACGTGTAAACGAAAAGAGCCTAACGTTCGACGCGGGTCTGGATCATGAGGTCGCCCACGTCTGTGATCTCGTCGACCGAGGCCACCATGTCGAGAAGGGACGCTGTCGCTGCGGTTCCGATGACGGGCGCGGCGAGACGTTCGGCCTTGTCGCGCAGGCGTTCGTACTGCCCGTCGAGATCCACGGCCGGCACGTGCGAGTCGTGGGAGGCGTGAAACACGCGCCCGTCGAACAAGTGAACGGTCACGGGCGTGCCACCGGACGGCGGGCCGCCACTCACCACTTCCACCCGTTCCCGGAGCGCCACGATCGCGGGCACGGCGACTCGATCGTCGGCGAAGCAATCGATCGCGGCGGTGTCCGCGCCGGTCAGCGCCAACGCCGCGACATGGCGAAGGCTGAATTTGCTCTCCAGCCCGGTCACCGGCGTTTCGATCGCACACATGCCGAGCTGGAGATCGTTGGCGTGGATCACGACGCGTTCGATGTCGTCGGACCGGAATCCGTGTTCGGTAGACAGTCCTCGGAGTGCTTCGATCGTCGAGTGCGTTTCATAACAGGCCGCGTGATACTTGAAGAGATTGCTGCGGACGTACCAGCGTTCGCCAAGCTTGCGCAGCCCACGATCCGCGTCGAATGAACCGCCGAGGGTCAAGGCAAGACCTTGTGCGGCCTCGACCGCGTCCCCAGCGGCGCTGAAACCATGTGCGGCGAGGCGAGCCGCGAGCAGACCATTCGCCGCAGCCTTCCCTGCGTGGAGCGGCTTCGCCATGGTGCCGAACATTGCCTTCAAGCCCGACGCCTGCGTTGCCGCCAGTCCGAGTGCAATCGCCGTGCGCTCGACGCCGAGCTCCAGGAGGCGAGCACACGCGGCTGCCGCACCAAGCGTTCCTACCGTGCCCGTCGCGTGGTAGCCGCGTCGGTAGTGGGCGTCGCTCATGGCGACTGCGACCCGACACTCCACTTCATAACCGGCGACGAACGCAACGAGCAACTCGGCGCCGGTAGCCCGGCGCGACTCCGCAAGCGGCAACAACGCTCCGAGCACCGGAACCGTGGGATGACCGAACATCGCACCGTTCGCGTCGTCGTAGTCGAGCGCGTGGGACGCGGTTCCATTGACGAGCGCCGCGGCCGACGCAGGAAGGAGCGATGGAGTACCGACAACTGTCACACCCAGCAATCCCGACGCTTCGTCGAGCTGCGTCTCGAGGGCGATGCGCGCGGCTGGCTCCTGCGATCCCGCGAGGGTGACCCCGATCCAGTCGAGCAGGCATTGGCGGGCAACCTCGATCGCATCAGCCGGGATCGAATCAAGCGACAACTCGCTCACCCACGTCGCGAGTGCCTCGGTGAAGCCGACACCGCCCATTGATCCCTCCTCACACCCTTCTCGGCGCCGGCCGTCGTCGCCCGCGCTCCTTACCAGAGGGGGCTAGAACATGAACTCCCCGCCGTTGACATGAATCACCTGGCCGGTGACGAAGCGACCGGACTCGCCGGCGAGGTACACGCACGACGCGGCAACGTCCTGTGGACGCCCAAAGTGCTTGATCGCGAGCCGTTCGCGCAGCGCGACCGGGTCGATGTGCGAGTACTCCGCCTCGTCGCGCTGCGTGGCAATGGCGCCAGGTGCGACGGTGTTGGCGGTGATGCCGTGCACTCCGTATTCGCGAGCGATCGCCTTCGTCAGACCATGAAGTCCAGCCTTCGCCGTGATGTTGGCAGCGCGCTTGTGGATGTGCCCAGTCCATCCGTCGTACCCGGAGATGTGAATGACCCTCCCCCAGCCGCGTGCTCGCATCTGCGGGAGCGCGTGGTGGGCAAGATAGAACGCCGAGCTCAGGTTGGTGGCGAGGATCGAGTTCCAGTCGTCGACCGAGATGTCCTCGAACGCCAACTGCGCGCGCCGCGCGACGTTGCTCACCGCGATGTCGACGGCGCCGAACGTGTCGACGGCCTCCGTCACCATCGCACCGACCGCCTCCGCGTCCGATACATCAGCGACCACTCCGATCGCTAGGCCGCCACCCGACTCGATCTCCTGCACGACTGCGGCGATGGCGTCGGCGTCGCGGTGCCCGTTGACTACCACATTGGCGCCCTCGGCCGCGAAGGCAAGCGCGATCCCGCGACCGATGTTGCGGCCTGATCCGGTCACGATCGCGGTTCGTCCTGCGAGGCTCCCTCCAGTGACGATCACGACGCGCCGATCCGTTCAGCGCGCTCCAGCACTGTCCGGAAAATGCGCGCGGTCGCGGCGTCGACCATCATCCCGTTCATGCTGGCTGCACCTTCGCCGGCAGCTTCCGCGGCCTCGACCGCCTCAACCGCCTCACGCGCCTGCGTGACCTCGGTCTCGGTGGGTGCGAAGATCTCATTGGCGAGCGCAATCTGGCTCGGATGGATCGCCCATTTTCCGACCGCTCCGAGCGTCGCGGCCCACGAAGCCTCACGGCGGTAGCCATCGTCGTTCCGGAAGTTCGCATAAGGACCGTCGACGGCATCGAGACCGGCAGCACGCGCAGCGACGATCATCCGATTACGCGCGTAGTGCCACATGTCACCCGGATACCGATTCCCCGAGTCGCCGATGTGCCCGGTACGGATTCCCTGGCTGGCCGACAGGTCGCCCACGCCGAGGATCAATGCTTCCAGCCGGGGCGAGCACCGAGCGATCTCCTCGACGCATGCCAACGCTTCCACCTCTTCGATCAGTACTTCGACGCCGATCCTTCCCTCCGGAAGGCGCAGCTTCGCTTCGAGTTGATCGAGCAACGTGTCCACGAACCACACATCACGTGGTGCCTTCACCTTCGGGATGATGATGACGTCGAGATTTTGGCCGGCACCAGTGACGACATCGATGACATCGTCGTGACACCACGTCGTGTGCGGGCCGTTCACTCGCACCGCGCGCGTCTTCATGCCCCAGTCGAGCTCGTTCAAGCCGCTGATGATCGGTCCCCGGGCCGACTCCTTCTCGCGGGGGGCCACGGCGTCCTCGAGGTCGAGGAACACGAGGTCGGCAGCGCTCGTCGCCGCCTTGGCGATCATCTTCTCGCTGGTGCCCGGCGTCGACAGCTCGGACCGGCGGAGGCGAAACGGTCTCACACAATCTCCTCTCGTTCGATGTGGCGCTCATGGTCGAGCCGATCGAGCTCTTCACGTACTTCGTCGTCGTGCTCGCCGAGTCTCGGTGCCCGTCGGTAGATGCCCGAGGGAGTTTCGGTGAA
>JBEVDP010000173.1:0-10474 GCA_040513235.1 Acidimicrobiia bacterium
GCGCTTCGAGGTCGCGCGCAAACTCCTCGTCTTCGTCGACGACGGCAGCTTCCGCGAGCGCGCCGACCGGGCCGGTCTCGTCGGTGAGATCGTCTTCGACGAAATCGGCGTCGGCCCAGTCGGCACCTTCGGCCCGGAAACGCGGCGAGGCCGCGCCGCTCGCGGCCCAGGCGTCGAGGTCGTCGGCATCGTCGCTGTCGGCGAAGATCGCCGGCACCGCTCCCGTGGGCGGTTCGGTCCAGTGCGGTAGGGGTGGCACTTCGCCCGACGGCGTGTCGGCCGCGGCCGGCGATTCGCCTGCCGCGCTCGCCGACCAACTCGGGCCCTCATCGGGGAACCGAGACGGCCGCCCGGGACTTTCGAGGTCGAGCTCGGTATCGGCGGCGCGAGCGACCGGTACCTCGGCGGTCGCGGTCGGGTCGGCCTCGGGGCCGGTCGCTTCGGCCGCGTCTCTGTCGTCGTCGAGGTGGAGATCGTCGCGCTCGGGCTCCGGCGACGAGTCGGGAGGCTGCGGCTCGCGCGCGTCAAGCGCGGCTTGCGCTTCTTCGGCGCCCAGGATGCGCACGCCCTCGGACGGACGCGGCCGGGCTTCGTCCTCGAACTGATCGCTCATTGTTTCTGCTCTGTGCGCCTGCGGCGCGGGGCCGCTCGGGCCCCGCTCGTTACCGGCCGGGGTACCCGGCCGCCTTCACGCTCGCTCATGGCTTCACCGACGAATCAGGCTAGACCCATTCCCGCTTTCGGCGCCTCATAGGCACCCCGTCGGGCTCGACCTCCACTAGACCTCTAGGAGTTCTTTCTCCTTGTGGCCCAGCATGGCGTCGATCTCGGCGACCACGTCGTGGGTGAGCTTCTCGAGTTCCTTCTCCACGCGGTCGAGCTCGTCCTGGCTGATCTCGCCGTCCTTCTCCGAGTGCTCGAGCTCTTGCCGGGTGTGCCGGCGGACATTTCGGACAGCCACGCGGGCATCCTCGGCCCGGGCCTTCACGACCTTCACCAGATCCTTGCGCCGCTCGGCAGTGAGCTCCGGGAACGTGATGCGAATAACTGCACCGTCGTTCGAGGGGTTCACGCCGAGGTCGCTCGCCTGGATTGCCTTCTCGATCGCCTTCATCGTCCCCTTGTCGTACGGGGAGATCACGAGCACCCGGGGCTCGGGAACCGAGAAACCCGCCAGTTGCTGGAGCGGCATCTCGGAGCCGTAGGCGTCGACCCGCAGTTTCTCGACCAGTGCGGGCGTGGCCCGGCCCGTGCGCACCGCACCGAACTCGTCTTGGAGGTGGACGACGGCCTTGTGCATCTTGTCCTTGGCCTCGTCGACCTTCGGGTGCGTCACGGTTTCCGCTCTTGGCGCCTACGGCGCCGGGCCGCTCGGGCCCCGCTCGCGACCGGCAGGGACACCCGGCCGGCTTTACGCTCGCTCATGACGTGCGCAGCACCAAGATGCAGAGGTCGTCGTCGGACGGGTTCTCCGTGAACGTCTCGACCGACAGCGTGCGGCACAACTGCTGGACGTCGTGATGGCGCAATGCACGCACGCGTCCCGCGAGCCACTCGAGTCCTTCGTCGAGCGAGTGCCGGCGCCGCTCGATCAGCCCATCGGTGTAGAAGACCACGAGTGCGCGCTCGGGCAGTTCGACCTCGGCAGTCTCGAATCTGCGCCCGACGGTCCCGAGCGGTGTCGCGTTCACGCCTTCGAGGTACTCGGTACGCCCGTCGGTGTAGCAAGCCAAGGGCGGCGGATGGCCGGCACGTGACCACCGCAGCAACCGCGTGTCGGGGTCGTAGCAGCCGATGACCGCCGTAACCATCGAGTCGGGATCGAGCGTGCGCACCATCTCGTCGGCGCGCTCCAACAGTGCCCCGGGATCGGCGTCCTGCACCGCGTAGGCGCGGATCCCGTTGCGGACGCGCCCCATCAAGCTCGCGGCGTCGATCCCGTGGCCCGCGACGTCACCGACGACAAGGACGAGGGGGCAGCTCTCCACGCTGAACGCGTCGTACCAGTCGCCGCCGACGTCGACGTTCGTGTCAGCCGGCCGGTAGGCGGCCGCGATCTCGGTTCCCGAGATCTCGGGCAGGCGCTCGGGAATGATCGACTGTTGCAACACCTCCACCATGCGTTGCTCGACCTCGAGCTGCTCACGATTCCACTGCCACAACTGCCCGCGCTCGAAGGACGATGCGCTGCGCCGGCCGATGTCGGTGGCGAGCTCGAGGTCGGCCGCGCCGAGTGGGAGCGGTCGATCGTCGCCGATGACGATGACGCCAAGCGTACGATCGGCAACCGTCATCGGCACCGCGATCAGTGAAACGATCGCGAGCTGTTTCAGTTCCGCGTCTGTCCCGGCGTCGAGATCGTCGCTGAGGCTCGGGACCGGCGCGCCGATGCGCGTGTCTGCAACCTTGCGCACTGCTTCGAGCGGCTCGATGCCGCGCTCGAGCACACGTTCGAGCACCGGCTGGAGATCCGGATCCGCGTGCATCGCGGTCGCACGAGTCATCCCGCCGTTGAGCTCCATCGTGTACACGATCGAGAAGCGGCCAATGCGGGTCGCCGAGAACCGCGCCGCTGTCTCCACGACAGCCTCAGGCTCGTCGAGCTGCGCGAGCTGCTCAGAAATGTCGAGGGTCGTGCGCAGCCGGGCCCGGTTGAGTTGGGCCAACTCGTACAGCACGACCCGTTGCAACGCCTGGGCGCACGCGTCGACGACGGCCGCCATGTACCTGCGTTCCTCCTCGCTGAATTTGCGACGGTCGCGGAATCCGAATGACGCGACGGCCGCGGCGGCGTCCTCGGCGGCGTTGATAGGCACAACCACGAAGGCAGTGTGAGCCTGGCCGTCCCGGAAGTGCCGGTAGCGAATGGCCCGGTCCTCGGGAGACTCGACGAAGAAGGACTCGCCGGTCTGGATCGCCTCGGTCACGGGCAAGACCCTGTCCAGTGGGATCGCGGTGTACCGCGCCATCACGCCGTCGCGATAGCCCTCGTACGCGCGGGCGACGAGTGTGCCGGCCGAGGCGTCCACGGTGCCGAACCATCCGAACTGCGCGTCCAGGACCTCCATGCCGTGGTGGACGATGGTTCGGCCAACTTCGTCAAAGGTGGCACCGCGTGACAGCGCGAGGGTCAACTGTCCGAGGCGCTGCAGGACCGCGGTCGCTTCCTCCGATGCTTGCCGCGCGCGCCGTTCCGCTTCGAGGAGAGCGGTCCGTCGCGCTTCGGCCTCGCGCCGTTCGTCGACGTTGACCGTGATGCCGGTCGCGCCGACGATCACACCGTTGTGGTCGCGCTCTGGCTCCCCGCGCCCTTCGAGCCAGTGCACGCTCCCGTCCGGCCAGACCACCCGGTAATCGAACCGCCACGGCATTCCGGTCGCCATGCCCTCGTCGACGGCCGCACGTGCGCGGTCGCGGTCGTCGGCGTGGATCAGCGACTCATAGGTCTCGAACGAACCGCCGAACGTCCCCGGTTCGAGACCGAACAGTGCTTCGAGCTTCGTATCCCAGTCGACCGCGTTGTCGGAGAGGTCCCACCGCCACGTGCCCATCTCGCCCGCGTCGAGAGCCAGACGGAGGCGCTGCGCGTCGGCCGCTTGCGGCCGCGTCCTCGCGAGCTCGCGATCGCGCTGCTCTCGTACGAGGGTCAACAAGGTCGCGCCGATGACCCCGAGCGCAACAACAACGGTGCGGATCACGTGGTCTTCTTCGAGGAAGTTGCCGTTTATGGCGCCGAGCACGATCGCCAGGAAAACTGCGAACGCGCCGAGAGCGGCGACTTGCCGCGTCCGCGCGCCGAACGCCGCGATCACCGGGCCGACGATCAACGCGCCCGTGAGGACCGCGTCGCCCTGCGTCACGAGGTCGGCGAAGGTCACGATCGCAATCGCGACCACCCCCGCGAGAACCCAGCCGCGGGAGCCCAGCGACTCAGGCTGCGTCATTCCGGCACACTAACCGTACATTGTTGCAAGTCGGTGCGATTGAACCACGTGTCCCCTCGGTACGGTTTCTCCGTGAGTTCGGTGAGCCTCCCGGCGGATACATCGGCTGCCAGCGCAGCCCGTCGCTTCGTGCGCGACGCGCTGTCGGGCGCCGGCCTGCGCGACGAGGCGGTCAGCGACGTCGAGCTTCTCGTGTCGGAGTTGGTCACGAACGCAGTCATCCATGCCCGCTCGGCTTCTCGAGTGACCATCGACTACGACGGGTCACGAGTGCGCGTGACGGTAGCCGACGAGAGCCCCGCACGCCCCGAACTGCTCGACCGTGGGGCACACTCGGTCACAGGCCGGGGCCTCCTCCTCGTACAACAGATCGCGCATCGGTGGGGCGTCGACATCCCCGGCGAGCCCGCGGCGAAACGGGTGTGGTTCGAGCTCGACGTGGCGCCGGCTACGTGGGTTGCGCGTCGATCTCGAACAAGTCGGTGAGCCCGCTCACGCCGAGGAGGCGTAGGACGCGGGCCGACGGCCGCCGCAGAACCAACCGGGACCCATCGTTCTCGCAGCGCGCTTGGACCTGCAGTAGGAGGCTGAGTCCGGTGGAGTCCATGAAGGTGACGTCGGCCAGGTCCACGACCAGTTCCGCGGCTCGGTCGCGCGCGACATCGGCCAATGCGTTGCGCAGCGAGTGGGCCGTGCCGTACTCGATCTCGCCGGCCACGACCAC
The DNA here is from genome assembly GCA_040513235.1 of Acidimicrobiia bacterium. Taxonomy (GTDB): domain Bacteria; phylum Actinomycetota; class Acidimicrobiia; order IMCC26256; family PALSA-610; genus JANNHK01. The sequence continues at coordinate 4,669 of JBEVDP010000173.1, forward strand.
GACGGCTCGATGCTCGGCACGCTCGACGGTAACCAGGAGGCCGGTCGGAGGCGTCGGCTCCACGCGTCGGAGCGTACCGGTCGACCTGGCCGCTAGCGTCAGGCTGTGACGATCGACACATTCGGCGCGCGTCAGCGGTTGGCCGTCGGTGGTCAGAACTACGTGATCCACCGCCTCGACGCGGTCGTTGCCGATCCGCGCCACTTGCCCTACTCACTGCGCCTCTTGTTGGAGAACCTCGTGCGGCGCGAAGACGGCGTCAGCGTGACCGCCGACGACATCGGTGCGCTTGCCGATCGCGACCGCGCCGCCGAGGAGGTCGGCCGGCGTGAGCTCGCGTTCATGCCCGCACGCGTGCTCATGCAGGACTTCACGGGCGTTCCTGCCATCGTTGACCTCGCCGCGATGCGCGACGCGCTCGCGGAACTCGGCGGCGATCCTGACCGTGTCGATCCGGCCATCCCGGTCGATCTCGTGATCGACCACTCGATCGTCGTCGATGTCGCGGGCGTGCCCGACGCGTTCGCCCGCAACGCGACGCTCGAGTTCGCGCGGAACGAAGAGCGCTACGCGTTCCTTCGGTGGGCGCAGGGCGCCTTCCGCACACTGCGCGTGTTCCCTCCGAACCAAGGCATCTGCCACCAAGTGAACCTCGAGTACCTCGGCCAAGTCGTGTTCCGCGACGGCGAGGGGACGGCGTATCCGGACACGCTCGTCGGTACCGACTCGCACACACCAATGATCAACGGACTCGGCGTGCTCGGCTGGGGCGTGGGCGGGATCGAGGCGGAGGCGGCGATGCTGGGGCAGCCGCTGTCGCTCCTCCTCCCGACTGTCGTTGGGATCGAGTTGCGGGGCTCCTTGCCCGAAGGGTCGACCGCCACCGACCTCGTGCTCACCGTCGCGCAGTTGTTGCGCCGGCATGGCGTCGTCGGGAAGTTCGTCGAGTTCTACGGTGAAGGCGTCGAGCGAGTCCCGCTGGAGAACCGGGCGACGATCGGCAACATGTCGCCCGAGTACGGCTCGACGTGCACGATGTTCCCGATCGACGACGAGACGCTGCGCTATCTGCGCGCGACCGGTCGGCCCGCGGATCTCGTCGCGCTCGTGGAGGCATACGCGAAGGAACAGGGGTTGTGGCACGACCCCGCGGCGCGACCCGACTACGACGAAACGCTCGCGCTCGATCTGTCGACGGTCGAACCGTCGTTGGCGGGTCCGGCGCGACCGCAGGATCGCGTCGCGCTCACCGACGCGCGCACCGAGTTCCGAAAGGCTTTGCTCGTGTTCCGCCGACAATCCGGCCCGGGTGTGCTCGCCGCGCCGATCGGTGTGAAGCCCGGAACCGTCGAGGAGACATCGGCCGACTCGTTCCCTGCCAGCGATCCCGGCGAGGCCGCGCAAGCTGCCACGGGAGTCGGCCAACCCGACCCGGACGACGCACCCGGTGCGCACGAAGCCGAGGCCGTGGTGTGCCGCACGCAGTCGGTCACGCTCCCAGACGGGCGAACGTTTGCGATCACCGACGGCGATGTCGTGATCGCCGCGATCACATCGTGCACGAACACGTCGAATCCGTCGGTGATGATCGCGGCCGGGCTGTTGGCCAAGAAGGCGGTCGAGCTCGGTCTCACGGTACCGCCGTGGGTGAAGACGTCCCTCGCGCCCGGTTCACTCGTCGTCACCGACTATTACGAGCGCGCCGGCCTGCTCGAGCCCCTCGCCGCGCTCGGCTTCGATGTCGTCGGCTACGGCTGCACGACGTGCATCGGGAACTCGGGGCCGCTCGCGCCCGAGATCTCGCAGGCGATCACCGAAGGCGCGCTGTCGGTCGCGTCGGTGCTGTCGGGCAATCGGAACTTCGAAGGTCGCATCCACCCCGACTGCCGTATGAACTACCTCGCGTCGCCGCCGCTGGTCGTGGCGTACGCGCTCGCGGGAACGATGGATCGTGATCTGCGGAACGATCCGCTTGGCGAGGATCGCGAAGGTGCGCCGGTGTATCTGCGTGACATCTGGCCGTCGTCGGAAGAAGTCGCCGAGGTTGTCACCGCGGCGCTCGAGACGAGCATGTACACCCGCCGCTACGCGGAAGTGCTCAACGGCGACGAGCGCTGGCGGGCCCTCCCCGCGCCCGAAGGTGATCGTTTCGCGTGGGACGGCGCGTCCACCTATATCCGCAAGCCACCGTTCGTCGAGGGGCTGCAGCACGACGCGACCCCGCCGGCCGACATCGACGGCGCGCGTGTGCTCGCGCTGCTCGGCGACAGTGTCACGACCGATCACATCTCGCCCGCGGGAGTAATCCGGCGTGACGGTCCGGCGGCGCAGTGGTTGCTCGATCAGGGCGTGGCCGTTGCCGATTTCAATTCCTACGGCGCGCGTCGTGGAAATCACGAGGTCATGGTGCGCGGGACGTTCGGCAACACGCGGCTGCGGAACCGCCTCGCGCCGGGAACCGAAGGCGGCGTCACCGTCCACCTCCCGGACGGCGAGCAGATGACCATCTACGACGCCGCGATGCGCTACGCCGCGGAAGGCGTGCCGCTGGTCGTATTGGCGGGCAAGGAGTACGGATCGGGCAGCTCACGCGACTGGGCCGCGAAGGGATCAATCCTGCTCGGTGTGCGCGCGGTGATCGCGGAGTCGTTCGAGCGGATCCACCGTTCGAATCTCGTCGGCATGGGGGTGCTGCCACTGGAGTTCGGGCCGGGCGCATCGGTCGCGTCGTTGGGCCTGACCGGACATGAGGTCTTTCGTCTGCGGGGCGTGGCCGACCTCGCGCGTGACGCTGCTTTGCCGCGTCCGATCACGGTCGAAACCGACCATTGCGTGTTCGAAACCGTCGCGCGTATCGACACGCCGTTCGAACGCGCGGTCTTCCTCGCGGGCGGCATCCTTCCGTACACGCTCCGTCGGCTCGCCGACGGCTGAGAACTGCAGCCGAATTCGCGCGTGTGGCCCGTTGCCGACGGCGAGAGGCGGGGGTAGAACGGGTTTGTGACCCACCCCGTAGTGCACATCGAAGTCGAAGATGAACCCGGCGTCCGCAACTGCATCTTCAGCGGCGCCCTCGATGTCTTTTCCGCGAGCATCGTCGGTGCACGCGCGCTCGCCGGACTCCCGGCCGATGCCAAGGAGTTGGTGTTGCAACTGCGCGACCTCGAGTTCATGGACTCGGCCGGCATCTCCGCACTGGTGCGGCTCCGCGATCAGGCCCGCGCGCGCGGCGCCGAAGTACACGCGCAGCTCGGACGCGCGCCGCACATCAACCAAACGGTCGTTGCCGTCATCCGACGGGTGCTCGTGGTCGACGATCTCGCGGACGAGGACGTCGAGCTCGATCCCGACCCGGCCGCGCTGGCCGCGACGAGCGGCGGCTGACGCGGTCGCGAGCAGGAGAGCAGGGCGCGGCGTCGCCCCCCTCGAATACGCGCCGCCGCGCCGTTGCCCGCCCGCCCGCTCATGCATTGTCTCTGTTCGCGACGCGCGCTGCACGATCCAAACGGGGAGTTCGGCCGCAGCACGAATGCGTCATCGGCTTGCGTTGAATTTCGGCCGAACGGCGCTCTTCGGAGCTAGCGCGCGCTCGTCGCCACGACCGGGCAGGGCGCGTGGCGCACGACGTGGTCGGAGACCGACCCGAGGACCGCGCGTCGGAGCCCGCCATGGCCACGGGTGCCGATGACCATCACGGACGCCGGGAGCTGCTCCGCCAGCTCGATCAGCGCGGGGCCGGTTGGGCCCATGACGACGCGGGTCTCGGCGTTCGTCAGTCCGAGCGCGGCCACGGTCGCGTCGAGCAAGTCGTGAGCCTCCGCTTCGCGCGCGGTCTCCTGGGCGTCGAAGTCCTCGGGAGGTATCACCCCACCCGCGAGGCCGGTCCCGTACACGAGCGTGGGATCGACCGGTTCGATCACGGTCGCCACGACCACGCGATCGGCGGGCGCGACGACTGCGAGTCCGGCACGCAGCGCGTCGAGTGCATGCTCGGAACCATCGGTGCAACACAACACGGTGAGAGCCATCGCACCGATACTGCCACCTCGCAGCCCGCGACGCCTCGTTACTCGCGCTCGGCGATGGCGTGCAGCGCTTTGCGGAGACGGAGCAGTCCGGTGCGACCCAACAGTGTTTCGAGTTCGGCTTCGATGCCGATGATCGTGTCGAACGCGTCTTGGAGCGCGACGTTGCCGAGATCGGTGAGCACGATCAACTTCGCTCGTCCGTCAGTCGGATCGGGAATCCGCGTCAGATAGCCGCCCGTTACGAGATCGTCGACGAGTTCACTCATCGCCTGCGGGGTCATGCGGGCGCGCTCGGCGAGCTGGGTCAGGCGCGTGCCTTCGTGATCGATGTTCCCGAACACCGCCGAGTGCGCGGCGCGTACGTCATGACCCGACGCGTTCACGCCGCGTGTGATCACGCGTTGCAGGGCCGCCAGCGCTTGCCCGAGCAGATACGCCGTGTTCTCTTCGGGCTCGCGGAACTGCGGACGGGTTGACATTTCTTCAGGGCTCCTCAATAATCACTCAGGTAACCTGAGCATATCGGAGGTCGGGACAGATGTCCGTGATCAACACCACCCGTGCGATCGCGCCCGAGTTCGCGGCCCGTGCCGCCGAAGGCGAGCAATTGCGCACCATGCCCGCCGAACTCGTCGCGCGGGTAAGACAAGCCGGGCTGTTTCGCATCGCGGTCCCGCGCTCGCTCGGCGGTCTCGAATGTGACCCGGTGACCGTCATCGAAATCATCGAGGAGATCAGCCGCGCTGACGGTTCGGCGGGTTGGACGGTGGCGATCGGCAACTCCGTGGCGTTCTTCGCATGGCTGGAGCCGTTGGTCGTCACCGAGATGCTGGGCGGCGACCGCGAGATCGTGTCCACTGGCGTGTTTGCTCCAATGGGGCGCGCCGTACGCGACGGCGGCGACTTCGTGCTCACCGGCCGCTGGCCGTTCAACAGTGGGTGCATGCACGCCGACTGGTTCCAAACTGGATTCTTCGTGATGGACGGCGATCGGCCGGCCGTGCGCCCGGACGGCAACCTCGATTGGCGCTTTGCGTTCTACCGACGAGAGCAAGCGGAAATCATCGACACCTGGCACACGCTCGGGTTGCGCGGGACCGGCAGCCACGACGTCGCCGTCCACGCACTGCGGATCCCCGAATCGCACACAGCCATGCCCTTCTACGACCCACCTCGCCACGAGAGCGCGCTCCTCGCGCTTGGGTTCAGCGAGTTCACCGCGGCGATCCTGAGTGGTATCCCGCTCGGCATCGCGCGTCGAGCGCTCGACGAGCTGGAAGCGCTCGCGCCCACGAAGCGCCGCCCGAACCGGGAGACGACGATCGCCGAGGATGCGCACGCGCAGTTGCAGGTCGGCCGGGCGGAAGGCGCGTTGCTGAGCGCCCGGGCGTTCGTGGTCGACGCGTTCGGTGACGCGTGGGACCACGTCCGCACGACCGGCGCCCCGACGCCAAAGCAGCAAGGCGAGATGCTCCTCTCCATGCAGCAGGCGATGGACGCGAGTCTCCAGGCGGTCGACGTCGCATACGAGTTCACCGGTGCGAGCGCCGTCTTCGACGATAACCCAATCGGCCGCTGCTGGCGCGACCTGCACACCGCCCGGCAGCACGTCGTCTTCAGCGGCTACCGGACCACTGAATATGCCCGCACCCGATTCGAAATCCAGTCACCCGTGCATTCGCGCGCCGCGTGAGACCGTTGACGATTCACTTCTCTTCGCGGGTCAACCAGTTGCGAGCGGTACCGCTTTGGTCCGCGAACGGTGACGGAAACGTTCG
>JBEVDP010000174.1:0-2681 GCA_040513235.1 Acidimicrobiia bacterium
CAGAGGACACCGAGGTCGCCGAAGGCGCCGTCGTCGAGGCCCAGCTCGGCCGGTTCGGCCTCGCCTTCGGCCGTGGTCCCGTCCGGGGCTTCCGTAGTATCGGACCCGGAGTCCGGTTCCTCCGCCGTGTCCTCACTGTCGCGGCCACAGGCGGCGACGAGTAAGACCAGCACGGACACGATCGCGAGCCAGCGCAAACGCCACACATTTCCCCCTAATTTGCCCCGGTGGTCGGGCCCCGCCCGCCGACCTGATGCACCGTCAGATTCCGGTTGCGTGAGACTGCCGGTTCGGACGCCCTCACGCAAGCCGTCCTGCAGTGTGCCATCCGGCGATCGGAAAATTCGATCGCGCGTCCCCGCGCTAGACCGGCGGCGTGGAACTCGACGCATTCCAGGAGTTGATGGCGCGCACCTACGGCGAGCGGGATCGAGAACGTGGCGTCTCCGCGGGGATCGCGTGGCTGGCCGAAGAGGTGGGCGAGCTCGCCCGCGCCGCCCGCAAAGGCACGCGCGCCGAACAACTTCACGAGTTGGGCGACGTGCTCGCGTGGCTGGCGTCCGTCGCCGTGCAGCTCGGTCTGTCGCTCACCGAAGCCGCGGCGCGGTACGCCGGCGGCTGCCCGAGATGCTCGGCTGTACCCTGCTCCTGTCCGTGACGGGGATGCCCCACGGGCACGGGAGTCCGGGGGAGACGGAGGTCCGGGCGTGCACATCGTTGTCATTGGCGGGGGGATGGCAGGCCTCGGGACCGCGCTCGCGTGCGCGCGTGACGGTCACCGCGTCACGATTCTCGAGCGTGACGCGACACCGATGCCGGAGTCGGCCGACGCCGCGTTCTCGTGGGAGCGCCGTGGCGCCCCGCAGGTCCGCCACTCGCACGCGTTTCTCGCGCGCAGCCGAAACCTGTTGCGCGATCGCGCGCCCGACGTGCTCACCGAGTTGTTCGCGGCGGGCGCGACCGAGATCCCGTTCACTGCGACGCTGCCGCCGACCTTGACCGACAGGGATCCCAGGCCCGGCGACGAAGATCTCGTCGGGCTCGCGTGCCGGCGCACGACGTTCGAATGGGTGTTGCGCCGCGTCGCGCTCGCCGAACCCGGCGTCGAACTCCGCGACGGCGTCGCCGTCGACGGCCTCGAAGCGGTCCCGGGAGCACCGCCGCTCGTGACGGGCGTGGCCGGGATCGCGGCCGACCTCGTGGTCGACGCGCGCGGCCCGCGCTCGACTTCGGATCCGTGGCTCGCGGCAATCGGCGCGGCGGCCGTGCCCGAAGAGCTACACGAGAGTGGGATCGTCTACTTCTCGCGCTTCTACCGAGTGCAGCCCGACGCCGACGCGCCGCCGGTTGCCGGCGCGGTCGCGGCCGATCTGGGCTATCTGAAGTTCGCGGTGTTCGCGGGCGACAACCAGACGTTCTCGATCACATACGCGGTCGACACGCATGACGACGAGTTGCGCAAGGCGCTCGCGCGCGAGGAACCGTTCGAAGCGGCCGCGCTGGCGCTCGTGCCGACCGCACCCTGGCGCGCGCTCGGCGTCGCGGAGCCGATCACAGGTGTGCACGTGATGGCGGGGTTGCGCAACCGGCACCGGCCCTTCGTCGTCGACGGCGTGCCGTTGGTGCACGGGTTCCTGCCCGTGGGTGATGCGGCTGTGTGCACGAACCCGCTCTTCGGCCGGGGGTGCTCGCTGGCCCTGGTACACGGCTTCGCGCTGGCCGACGTGCTCCGCGAGCACGGCGACGACCTCGACGCGGTGGCGCGGGAGTTCTCTGCGTTCACCGACCGCGAACTCGTGCCCTGGTTCCGGGCGTCGGTCGTGCAGGACGAGAATGCGCGCATGGCCGCCGCGGGCGAGGAGTTCCCGAGCGAAGATCCGCGTGCCTTCATACAGACGATCTTCCGAGAGGGGTTGTTGCCCGCGCTCCGGACGTCGCCGGTCGTGTTTCGCGCGTTCTTGCGTTCGCTGAACCTCCTGACCACCCCCGACGCCTTGATCTCCGATGCGGAAGTCGTGGCCGAGGTGATGGCCGCGTACCAAGACCGCGAGAACCACGCTCCGCCCGACCCCCTCGGCCCCCCCGACCGCGCCACCGTCCTCGAGCACCTCCCGCGGTAAAAGGCCAGGTAAGCGCCATGCGTCACTCAGCCGTACTCAGTACGGCTGAGTGACGCATGGGCGCGACCTGCGGAAACGTCAGTACTTGAGGAGGGCTTCGAGGTCGCGGACGATGTCGGCAATCTGAGGGAGGATCGCGTTCTCGAGCGTGGGTTCGTAGGCGACATGCGTGTCGACTGCCGCAAGGCGCCACACCGGCGCGTCGAGATACTCGAAACAGGCGTCGGCCGCGAACGCGGCGACCTCGGCTCCGAAACCGGCAGTGAGCGTGTCTTCGTGCACGACGAGCAAGCGTCCGGTCTTGCGTACCGACTCCGCGACGATGTCGCGGTCCCAGGGTGCGATCGTGCGCAGATCGATGATCTCGATGCTCGCATCCTCGCCGATTTGCTGCGCCGCCTGCTTGCTGCGGTGCACCGTTGCGCCCCACGTGACGACGGTGGCGCGCTCGCCTCGGCGCACATAGGCGCCTCTCCCGAAGGGCAGCATCCAGTCGGCGGGCGGCATCGGATCGCGGTTGTGGCCCTGGCGGTAGAGGTGCTTGTGTTCCAAGAACAGCAC
>JBEVDP010000175.1:0-13750 GCA_040513235.1 Acidimicrobiia bacterium
CGACCTTCAACCAGGTGTGTGCGAAGGAACTCGTGCGCTACGGCGTCCGATCGAACGCGATTGCCCCCGCGGCGCGTACGCGGCTGACCGAAGCGACGCCCGGCCTCGGCGCGATCGTGAAGGCGCCCGAGGACGGGTTCGACGTATGGGATCCGGCCAACGTGGCGCCGTTCGTCGCGTACCTTTCGACGGCCGACTGCCCCTTCTCCGGCGAAACGTTCATCGTGCAAGGCGGCAAGGTCCAACGGGTGCAGTCGTGGACGCCGGCCGAAGACATCAGCAAAGCTGATCGGTGGACCATTGAGGAACTTCGCGAGGCGGCGACCGCACTCGCACCACCTGAGTAGTTAGTACCGTATAGGGCCTTCGATCTATCTGCGTGGACGACTCGTTCGGGGGGATCTCACGCATAGTGCTCGAAGTGGACAACGACACGCGCGCGAAATGTGCCGAAGATCGCATGAACGGCCCTTGTCGCCTGGCCCTCCAGCACTTATCGTCCGAGTACAACGTTCAGTGCTTCAATCACTGACGGTGACCGCGGGAACAGTCACCAGATTTGGGAGCGACGGACGAGCGGGGCGAGAGATGCGGGATCAAGCGGGATGTCGGGTTGCGACAACTCCCCATCCGGGCGGCGACACGTGGGGGTAAGAGCGATGAACACAGGGCGGAAGCGGGAGGCGGTGGCGTAATGCGCCGACTACCGCACGGAGGAACGAGCCGGCCACCGATGGGCCCGCCCGGCGGCGCGTACGGGCGAGCACTGCAAGCGGGGCCGCCGGCGCACTGGCGACAGGACGACCTCATCATGCAGGCGCGCCGCTACGACCCGGTCGAGATGCTGCTGGCGCCCATCGACCTCGTCGAGCTCGACTCCGACACCAGAATCTCGAACTAGCACCGCGCCCGAGGCCTGAGCGGCCCGGCGCGGAGCGCCGAAGAGCGGAAGAAATAGTCTCTGGTCGTGCCGGCCGACGACGACGCGCGGCGCGGCGAGCAGGCGCAACCACCCGCGTTCGAGTACCCCGGAACCGAAGAGGTTCCCGTCCTCGACTGGCCGCGGATCTGGCGGGAACGGATCCGGTCGCGCGTGCATCGCAGCGACCGCTACGGAACCTGGGTTCTCGTCGCCGCGCTCTCGGGAATGTTCGCATCCGGGTTCACGATCACGGTGCTCGCGGTGTCGATTGCCGACATCGCCGACGACCTCGGTTCGAGCAAGAGCGCGCTGACCTGGGTCGTGAGCGGACCGCTGCTGATGCTCGCGATCGCGATGCCGTTGTCGGGCAAGCTTGGCGACGTCTACGGCCACCGGCGCGTGTACCTCACCGGCTTCACGATCTTCGCCGTCTTCACGGCCCTGTGCGCGTTCGCGTGGAGCGCACCCGCGTTGATCGCGTTGCGCGTCCTCGCGGCGCTTGGCGGTGCGGCGACCGGCCCGACCTCGATGGCGATGATCATGCAGGCCTATCCGGCCGAAGAACGCGTCAAGGCCATGGGCTGGTGGTCACTGGTCGGCGCAGGCGCCCCTGTCTTCGGTGTCGTCTGCGGCGCGCCACTGATCAACGCGTTCGGATGGCGCGCGCTCTTCATCGGCCAGATCCCGATCACCCTGGGCGCCCTGACATTGTCGACGATCGTGCTCCGCGAGACACCGCGCCGGCCGAAGGAACCGATCGACGTCACCGGCGCGGTCTTGCTCGCACTCGGAACCGTCGCCGGCCTGCTCGCGCTCGACCGCGGCGATACATGGGGTTGGACCAGCCCGGCCGTGCTCGCGTGCATGGTCGTCGCACCACTCGCATTCGTGGGATTCGTGCGCACGGAGCAGCGGGCCGCGAACCCGTTGCTCCCGCTCGAGTTCCTCCGGCGACCGAACTTCACGCCCGCGATCGTCGCTCAATTCGGTTCGAACTTCGCGTACATGGGTGGCTTCATCGTCACGCCGCTGTTGATGCAGGAAGTCTTCGGCTACTCGCTCAGCACGACGGGTTACGTGATGTTGTGCCGGCCCTTGACGTTCAGCCTGTTCGCACCCATCGCCGGCTATCTCACGGTGCGAGTGGGAGAGCGGTTCGCCGCGCTCGCGGGGACGGCGCTCGTGGTCGCGTCGATGGTCGTGTTCGCGTTCGGCGCGCACCTCGAAGCGGTGGCATTGATCGTTGTCGCGCTCGTGTGCTCCGGTCTCGGGCTCGGGGCGTCGTCGCCGAGCCTCGCGTCGTCGGTCGCGAACGCGGTCCCGGAACGCGACCTCGGTGTCGCGAGCGCCGCGCAGGCGATGGTGACGCAGATCGGCGTCGTCGTGGGCATCCAGACGATGTCGAAGATCGTCGACGGCAGCGCGCAGAGCGGGCCCTACGTTGTCGCGTATCTCGTCGGAGCCGCGGCCGCGCTCGTCGGCGTGCTCGCGGCGGGATTCGTCCGGTCGGCGGCGCGCTCGACCGTCGCGGTCGCGCGCGCCGCCTGACGCAGACTTACGCGGTGATCGACTGCAAGGCTTCGGTGAGTGCGGGGTTGCCGCCGCCACCGCCCTGGGCCGACATGAGCTTCATCATGTCGCCCTGCACCTTGACCTTGCCCGACATGAACGCCTGCATGCCGGCCTGCTGATCCGCCTCGACGAAGACCTTCCGGGCCGTGTCCATGTCGGTCGACAGGGTCACGTCGGCGGTTTCGTCGTGGCCCTTGCCGAACAGGGTCGCACCGTCGCGCGAACCCATGTGGAACTTGATGGTCTCATCGCCGCCTTCGACCTCGAGGTTCATGACCACGTTGGCGCTGGGTGGCGCGCCCGCGCCGTGCTCCTCGATGAGCTTCTCGGCGGCGGAAAACCAGTCGTCCGAGAGGAACGGGTACTTGTCGGCCACTCCTACCTCCTGATCACGTGTTTCTGTCAGCGGGCGCGCATCGTAGAGGAGGAGTCGCGGCGCTGTCAGGAAAACAGTTCAGACCCTGGAATTGGCGTGGGCGAAGATCCCCTCGGGGGCTTCCCAACCCGGGATCGACCACACGTGCAGGAGCCAGAAGTCGGTGAACGCGAACGTCGTCTGCCCCGCGGGACACGTCTGCCCCTGCTCGACTTCGCCGACGACGATGCCGCCGCTGAGGCAGAGCGCGGGATGCAAGTGCCATACGTCGTAGTCGCCGGGGAATCCTTCGGGCGGCGTGCCCTCGCTGTAGACGATGTAGTTGATCCCGACGAGCGTCGCGTTCTGGTCGGTTCCGTTGAACAACAAGATGTCGACGACGCTGGGGTCGAAACCCGCCGCCTGGTCGAGCACACGGGACAAGTTCGCATAGTGCGCCGCGAGACCCGGGAAGTACGCGGTGATCTGTGGGAAACCGCCCGCAGTCGCCTTGGCCGTCGTGTCGTACTGCATCGCCCAGTTCGTAGCCGCGGTGATCTGCGCCTGGATGTCGGCGGGGAGTTGCGCGAGCTGCACGTTCGGACCGTCGTGCGGGTGGGTGTCGCCGAGTGTCGTCGGCGTGGTGTCGCCGGGCACGGTCGGCCCGGGGTCGTGCGGGTGGTCGCTCCCGTGCGTCGTCGGCGTGGTGTCGCCGGGCACGGTCGGTGCTTGGTCATGCGGGTGGTCGTTGCCGTGGGTCGCGGGCGGCGAGCCGGGCACCGTGGGCTCCGGGTCATGGGAGTGGCCGTCGTCGTGGTCGGCGGGCACAACACCAGGGACCGTGGGGCCGTGGTCGTGCGGCGTGCTGTCGTCGTGCGTGGTGTTGCCGCCGTCGTGACCATGGGGGCTGCTGTCGTCGTGGGTAGTGTCGCCGTCGTCGTGCGCGTGTGCCGCTCCAGTGGCGGCGTTGTGCGCAGTGTCGCTCTCGCCATCGGCGTGGGCGTGTGAGGCGTCACGCTCGTCGTGATCGTCCATTTCGCTGTTCTCGACCCGCTCCGCGCCGACGATCTGCGCGGTCTCGGCCTGCGGGGTTGCGACCTCGCCCGCGGCCAACACTGAGACCTGGACCGGGTTCTGGATCGCGTTGATCGCGAGCAAGCCGCCCATCGCGAGCACGAGCGCGGCGCACGCGGTGAGTGCCGCGGTGACGTGCTGGCGGCGGCGAATGCCGACGGACGGAAGGGGCATGCGCCCTCCTGCGAACTACAAGGCGGAGTGATCGTGCGCGAACACGCCCGTCTCCGACGGGAATCCAGGCTTCATCCAGACGTGGATCATCGACAGGTTGCTGATCGGGAACATGATTCCGTTCTGGGCCTTGCAGTCCTCGGCGGTGATGGAAATGCGCGAATCGGGGTGACCGCCGACCTCGGCGATGACCAACCCGTTCGCGAAACAGACCGCGTCGTGGCGGTGCCACACGTCCCATTCGCCGGCGAAGCCCTCGGGCGCGGTCTCACCCGATGCGAGATAGCTGACGCCGGCGATCGGCGCGTCGTCTTCGATGCCGTCGTACAGCAGCGCTTCCGGTTCGTTGACATCGAACGTCGAGTCGAACCTCGTGAAGCCGACGGCCCCGTCCTTGAGAAAGTGGGCGGCGATGCCTTCGAGGTTGGTGGTCGCGGTCTGCCACCCCGCTGCCTTCGCGTCCGCGACGGTCGGGTAGCGCTCGATGATCTCGCGCACGATGTCGAGTTGTTCCTGCGTCGCGGGCGGCACGTCTTCGTATTGCACGTCGTACTCGCCGTGGTGCCCGACCGGCTGCGCCGTGATCGCGGGGTACGGCACCTCTTCCTCGGCCGGTTCCTCCGCGGCTGCGTCCGCCTGCGTTGCGGTCGCGGCCACAGGTTCGCTCGCGTCGTCGTCGGAGTCGACGACCATGACGATCGCCACCGCCGCGACCAGCGTGCCGATCGCGACCACGGCCGCGGTGATCTGTTGCCGAACCGACGAGCGCAACGCGCTTCCCCCTCTTGCCAGCCGAACTTCGAGCCCCAGGCTAAACCGCGCCGCAGGGCTGAGCACGCCCAGTCTCTACTATGGCGCCATGGCAGCCAGCCGCCTCGAGCGCATCGAGGCTCGGGAGCGGAATGCGAAATGGCGGAACCCGCCGTTGCGCATCGAGATGTCGGAGTGCATCAACTGCGACGCGTGCTTGCGCCACTGCCCTTCGCAGTTCGGGGCGATCTTCAACCACGGCGCCGATGTGGTCATCGTGCCCGAGCTCTGCAGTGGGTGCGACAAGTGCCTGCCTGCCTGCCCGGTCGACTGCATCTATCCCGACCCGGAGTGGACGCCGGCGCCCGAAGCGTGGTGGACGCTGCCCCTCAGCAAACTGGATCCGTACAGGTGAGGCGCAACCGGAGCCGACCGAAGGGGAGGCGGAGCGTGGAGCCGACCCGACAGATATGAGGCGCCACGAAGCATGAGTGAGCGCATCACCCGTGGCGACGTCGAGCACGTCGCGCGCCTGGCCCGGCTCGCCCTCACGCCCGCCGAGGTCGACGCGCTGACCCAGGAATTGGGTGTGATCCTGGACTACGCGGCGCAGGTCGACGCGCTCGACACCGAAGGCGTGCCGCCCACCGCGCACCCGTTGCCGTTGGTGAACGTGCTGCGTCCCGACGAGGTGCGGCCCGGCGTCGACCGCTCCGAGGTGCTCGCCGAAGCACCCGCCACCGAAGCCGATCGCTTCCGCGTCCCGCGCATCCTGGGCGAGGCGCCGTGACGGCAATCGAGACGGCGGCCGCCGTCCGCGGCGGCCAAGTGAGCGCGCGCGACGTCGTCGAAGAGCACCTCGCCCGTATCGACGAGCGCGAAGCCGAGGTTCACGCGTTCAACCTCGTGCTCGCCGACGAGGCACGCGCGGCCGCTGACGCGATCGACGCGGCCGTGGCGCGGGGCGAGAACCCCGGACCGCTCGCCGGCGTTCCCATTGCGATCAAAGACAACCTCACGACCCGTGGCATCCCCACGACGTGCTCGTCGAAGATCCTCGCTCAGTGGCGCCCGCCGTACGACGCGACCGTCGTCACGCGTTTACGCGCGGCCGGTGCGGTGATTGTCGGGAAGACCAACCTCGACGAGTTCGCGATGGGATCGTCAACCGAGAACTCCGCGTTCGGGCCGACGCGCAACCCGCACGACGTTTCGCGAGTGCCCGGCGGGTCGAGTGGTGGATCGGCGGCCGCAGTCGCGGCGGGCTTCGCGTCGCTCGGGCTCGGTTCCGATACCGGCGGATCGATCCGTCAGCCCGCGGCGTTGTGTGGCGTCGTCGGGATGAAGCCGACGTACGGCGCCGTGTCGCGTTACGGCCTCGTCGCGTTCGCGTCGTCCCTCGACCAGATCGGGCCGATCGCGACCACCGTCGCCGACGCCGCGCTCTTGCTGGAGACCATCTGGGGTCACGACCCGTGCGACTCGACGTCGATCGCGTCCGAGTTGCCCTCTGTGACCGCGCGGTTGCAAGAGGGTGTCTCGGGCCTGCGGGTCGGCATCGTGTCAGAGATGATCGACGTCGACGGCATCGAGCCCGAGGTGCGGGCTGCGGTCGAGCGCGCGGCCGCCGCGCTCGAAGCGGGCGGCGCGTCCGTCGGTCGGGTCTCGTTACCGTCGAGTCGGTACGGGTTGTCGGCCTATTACCTGATTGCCCCCGCGGAAGCGTCCTCGAACCTCGCGCGTTACGACGGCGTCCGCTACGGCCTACGCGTCGACGGCGACGACATCGTCGCCATGAACTCGGCCACGCGTGACAAAGGGTTCGGCGCGGAGGTGAAGCGGCGGATCATGCTCGGCACATACGCCCTTTCGGCCGGCTATTACGACGCGTACTACGGGCAGGCGCAACGGGTGCGCACCCTCATCATCCGCGATTTTGCCCGTGCCTACGAAGACTTCGACGTGCTGCTCGCACCGACCTCACCCACGGTCGCGTTCGAGCTCGGTGCCAAGACATCCGACCCGCTCGCGATGTACCTGAACGACGTGTGCACGATCCCGTCCAACCTGGCCGGGGACCCCGGGATCTCGGTGCCCTTCGGTACTGGCGCCGGAGGATTGCCGGTCGGCGTGCAAGTGCTCGCCGACGCGCTCAGCGAGCCGACGATGTTCCGGGTAGCGCTCGCGATCGAAGCGGCCGCCTGAGCGTGCGCCGCTGATCCTCGCGTTAGGAGCGGCAGAACGCAGCCGTGATCTTGTTGAAGGTCTCGGCGGACTCCCATTGCAGGAAGTGCCCGGCATTGGGCACGAACAGCGGTCCAGTGCAGTCGCTGCACGCGGCCGCCATCTTCCACGGGAACGACGGCAGCACCACGTGGTCTTCGGGGCCATACAGCACGAGTGACGGGATGGGTGTGCGCTCGAAGAGCTTGGGCACGTCCTCCATCGCGCGCTTGCCCGCGCTCTGCTCGTACACGCCCCAGCTCGCGCGGAGCTTGTCGGCATCGCGGTACGGCTCGCTGTGGAACGCGACCTCCTCGGCGGTGAACGCGTTCGGTGTGCCCCACAGCCGGTGGCCGTACATCGGCGCGACCCACCGTTGCCGCCGCTCGGGCGTGTCGAGCTCGGCGAGCAAGACCTCGGGCTCGGTGGCCTGCCGGATGAAGTAGTCGGTAGTGGCGCGGCGCTGGCGCACGTCGTCGGGCGCGAGACCCGCGGCTTCGTAGGTGTCGTTGAGCGGCGGCGGCACGGTGTTGAAGAACACCTGCTTGGTCACGAAGCCCGGATAGCGCAAGCCGATATCGAACTCGACGACGCCGCCGACGTCGCCGCCCGCGACGGCGCAGTGTTCGAGGCCGAGCACGTCGTGGACGAGCGTGTAGCAGTCGATCGAGAACGCGGCGATGTCGTAGAAGTTGTCGGGCGCGAGGCTGGAGTCGCCGTGGCCCCGGAAGTCGGGCGCGATCACGTCGAAACCGGCTGCGGCGAGTGGCGCGATGTTGCGCCACCAGATGCGCTTCGTTTCGGGGTAGCCGTGGAGGAGCAGCAGCGGGATCCCGCCGTGGCCTTCGCGCGCGTACGCGATCGTGACGCCGTTGCGGACCTCCACCCGGTGGGTTTCGTGGAGTGCGGGATCGGGTGCGGTGCTCATGGTTGCGTAGTCTGGCAGTCGTGAGCGCGCGTGAAGCCGGCCGGGTAGCCCGGCCGGTAGTGAGCGGGGCCCGAGCGGCCCGGCGCCGCAGGCGCCAGGAGCGGAAAACGTGAGCGAGCCTGACGTGAGTGATTGGGAGACGGTCGTCGGTCTCGAGGTCCACTGCGAGTTGTCGACGGCGAGCAAGCTGTTCTGCAGTTGTGCCAATGAATTCGGCGGTGAGCCGAACACGCACGTGTGCCCGGTGTGCTTGGGGCTGCCTGGCTCGCTGCCCGTTCTGAACGAGAAGGCCGTCGAGTACGCGCTGCGCGTCGCCGAGGCGCTGCATCTCGACGTACCCGAGCGCTCGATCTTCGCAAGGAAGAACTATTTCTATCCCGACATGCCGAAGGACTACCAGACCTCGCAGTACGACCAGCCGATCACGGTCGACGGCTGGCTCGAGATCGACGGCGCGCGCGTCGGCATCACCCGCGCCCACCTCGAAGAAGACACCGGCAAGACCATGCACGTCGGTGGCGGCGGCCGCATCCACGATGCCGAGTATTCGTTGGTCGACTACAACCGCGCCGGCGTCCCGCTGCTGGAGATCGTTTCCGAGCCGGACATCCGTTCGTCGGAGCAGGCGAAGAGCTACGTCGAGGAGTTGCGGGCGACGCTGCTCGCGATCGGCGTCTCCGACGTGAAGATGGAGGAGGGTTCGCTGCGGATCGACGCGAACGTGTCGGTACGCCCGGAGGGTTCGACCGAGTTCGGAACGCGCTGCGAGATCAAGAACCTCAACTCACTGCGTTCGCTCGTGAAGGCGATCGAGCACGAATCGCAGCGCCAGATCACCGCGCTGGGCTTCGGTGACGCGATCGTGCAGGAGACACGCCACTGGGACGAACAGCGCGGCCGCACGATCTCGGGCCGGTCGAAGGAAGAAGCTCACGACTATCGCTACTTCCCCGAACCCGATCTCGTGCCCGTCGCGCCCACCGCGGAGATGCGTGCGCATGTGCGGGCTACGCTGCCCGAGTTGCCGGCGGCCATGCGGTCCCGCTTGGTCGACGACTGGGACATCAAGGAGACCGACGCGCGCGTGCTCGTCGCGTCGCCTGGCCTGGTGGAGTACGCCGAGCGTGCGATCGCGGCGTTGAAGTCGGGCACGCCGCGTGACGTCGTCAACTGGGTGCGTCAAGACGTGCTCGCGTACATCAACGACTCGGGCCTGTCGCCCGCGGTGCTGACGCCCGAGATGCTCGCGGAACTGGTCGGCCTCGTCGCCGACGGGAATATCTCCCGCAACCAAGGGAAAGACGTGCTCGACGAATCGCTTCGCGAAGACAAGTGGCCACGCGACATCGTCGAAGCACGCGGCCTCGCGCAAGTAAGCGACGAAAGCGCACTGGTCGCGGTGCTCGACAAGGTGCTCGCCGACAACGCCGCCGCGGTCGAGGAGTTCCGCGCCGGCGACGACAAGGCGCGCAAGAAGAAGCGCGGCTTCCTCATGGGCGAGTTGAACAAGGCGCTGCAAGGCAAGGGCAACATGCCGGTGCTCAACAAGCTCCTCGACGAACGCCTCGCCTAGCACTACATTCAACGCACTCCCCCCGACGCTCCCCCTTCAATGCAGCGTTAGCGTCGGATTCCGGGGGTATTCCTGCAATGAACGTCGAAGCGTTCGCCGCGTCGCAATATGGTGTCGTCAGTCGCGCTCAGGCTGTCGAACGTGGCATGTCCGAGTCGGCAGTTGATCGCCGCCTGAAGTCAGGCCGATGGGTAACCGTCTTTCCCAGCGTCTTTCGAGTTGTCGGTGCGCCAATCACTGCTCGCCAACGCGTTATGGCGGCCGCCCTGTGGAGTGGCGGGGTCGTCTCCCACGAGACCGCCGGTCGTCTGCTGCGCCTCGAAGCCGTGCCGAAGCGCGGGCTCCACCTGACCGTGGCCAAGTCTCGAGCGCCGACTCACGATGATGTGCACGTGCACCGGACCAACGTGCTGCCCGACATCGATCGCCGTTGGGTCGACGCGATCCCGTGTACCTCCGCGACGCGAGCGCTCATAGATTGCGCCGCGCACCTCGACGACGAGTCGCTCGAAACCGCGTTCGAATCCGCCCGACGCATGGGCCTCACTACCGTCACACTTCTCGAGCGGCGCGCGCGAGAACTGTGCGGCCCGGGCCGGGCGGGGTCGGGGCGCGTGCGGCGGTTGCTGTCGGTGGCGGAGGCGCGGGCGACAGAGTCTCGGTTGGAGGTGAAGTTCGCGCGGCTCGTGCGGGCGAGTGCACTCCCAAAGCCGGTGCGGCAGTACGCGGTCGGGGCCTACCGGCTCGACTTCGCGTGGCCGTGGCTCTGGGTCGCGGCCGAGTGCGACGGGTTCGAGCGCCACGGCACGCGCCTCGCCTGGAAACGCGACCGGGCGCGCATCGCGGCGATCGAGCACGCGGGCTGGCGCATCGTCCACTTCACTTGGGACGACATCACGAGCGCGCCGACGCGCAGCGTCGAACGCGTCGCGCTCGCCTTACGTGCCGCCGCGTAGCGCAGCGACCAGCTCGGGCTTGTCCACCGAAACGCGCTGGACGATGTCGCCGAAGCGCTCCTTGATCACACGTGGAACCTCATCGGTCGGCGCGACGACGCACAGCGCGTCGACCATCTCGTCGGTGATCAGTGTCGCCATCGTTGCCCAATCGCCTTGCTTCGACAGCCGGTTCAGCTCCGGCTGCACGTCGCCCCACCCGTGCGCGTCGAGCACAGGCCGATATGCGGGTGTGGAACCGTAGAACGCGAGCCGCGGCTGCATCGCGCCGAGCCCGCGCTCGCGTTCCTGCTCGTTCGTGTACGCGACCGTCATCACCGGGAACATGATCTCGAAGTCGGCCCGCGGCCGGCCGGCCGTTGCGAGCCCGCGGTCGAGCGCCGGCAGCGTGGTCTCCCGCATGAACTTCTCCGTCGAGAACGGATGGATCATGAAGCCGTCGGCGACCTCTCCGGCGACCTCCGTCATCCGGGGGCCGACGCCACCCAAGAAGATGCGGGGCAAGCCGTACGGGCTCGGACCGGGACTGAACATCGGCGTCATCAACGTGTGCGTGTAGAACTCGCCGCGAAAGTCGAGCTTCGTCCCCTCGTGCCACGAGGACCAGATCGCCCGAATCGCGAGGACCATCTCGCGCATCCGGGCGGCGGGGCGTGACCACGGCATCGAGAACCGCTTTTCGATGTGCGGCTTGATCTGCGTTCCCAGCCCGAGGTTGAACCGGCCCTTCGAGGCGAGTTGCAGGTCGTAGGCCAGAGTCGCCAGCGTCATTGGCGTGCGCGCGAACGCGATCGCGACCGCGGTCGTCAGCTCCAATCGCTCGCTGTGCTCCGCCGCGAGGAGCAACGGGAAGAACGGATCGTGTGGGCCTTCGAACGTGAACACGCCGTCGTAGCCCTGCGCTTCGAACTCGCGCGCGGCAGCAGCCACGTCGGATAATGCGTTGACCGTCAGTGCGGCGTCGACTTTCATTCCCCTCCAATGAGCGAGTACGACCACGCAACCTATGGCGAGCACGTTGCCTCCGTCTACGACGACTGGCACGGCGACCTCGAACCGCTGCTCGAAGCGCGCGTTCTCGCCGAGCTCGCCGCCGGCGGTCGTGCGCTCGAGCTGGGCATCGGCACCGGCCGGGTCGCGATTCCACTCGCCGCGCTCGGCGTCGAGGTGCACGGCATCGACTCGTCGGCTGCGATGATCGAGCGACTGCGCGCCAAGCCCGGGGGCGAGGCGATCCCGACGACACTCGGCGACATGGCCGACGTCGCCGTCGACGGCACCTTTCCCTTGATCTTCGTTGTATTCAACACGTTCTTCATGCTGACGTCGCAAGCGGAACAGGTGCGATGCTTCCGCAACGTCGCCGCGCACCTCGAGCCGGGAGGAGGCCGCTTCGTCCTCCGTGCCTTCGTGCCCGACACGTCGCGGATCGACCGCGGGAGTGACGTCACCGTGCAGGAAGCCGGTGTCGATTCCGTGCGGCTCGACGCGTCGGTCTACGACGCCGACGCGCAGATGGTCAGGACCACCCAGGTGCACATCACCCAGTCCGAAGGTGTGAAGTTCGTGCACGCGCGGTTGCGGTTCGCGGCGCCGCCCGAACTCGACCTCATGGCGCAGCTCGCCGGCCTCGAACTCGAGTCACGCTGGGGGTCGTTCGCCCGAGAGCCCTTCACCGCCGACAGCGGTTTCCACGTCTCGGTCTATCGCCGGCCCTGAGCTTCGCCGCCGGATCACCTCGACAACTACGGCCGCCAACGCCGCGAGCAGGAAGACGCCGATCGCGAGCGCGGCGAACGTGCTCGCCGGGAGACTCTCTGACGCGCGCGCAGGTGCCGGGACTGCGGCGCGGTACTGCGCGACGCTCGGCCACATCGTGACCAGCCGGACCGCGTCGGGCGGTTGCAGGAGTCCGACGACGTTGTCGGTGCGGAACGCTTGGACGTCGTCGGGGGCGAAGAGCACGACCTCCACCCCTTCACTGGCGAGCTGGCGCACCATCTCGTGCGCCGCGGCCTGCTGCGTCGGCGGGTCACTTGCGGCCGAGAAGCGGGCGAACGCCTCCTCGTACTGCGCGTCGCAGAAGACGTCGCCGCCGGCACACGTGTACGCCGCGAGCGCGGCCGTCGGCTCGTCGGTCGGATCGCGTAACGCCACCGTGAGATCGGGCGCGTCGTCGTTCCGCTCGACGGTGATCCCGATTGCGTCGAGGTCGCCGATCACGGCCGCGGCGATCGTGTCGCCGAGCTCGCCCTCGGGCGCGCCCAGCGTGAGCATTGGAATCGCCTCCGCGTCATCGAGAAGCTCACGAGCGGTCCCGGGTGCGTAGGCGAGGTCGAGGTCGGCGGCCGGCGGCACCCACGCGGCATCGCGAGCGACGATCGGGATCGTCTGCGCGCGCCCCGCGCCGTGGACCGCCGACTGCAGGAGCGCGTCCCGGTCGATAGCGCGTGCGATCGCCTGCCGGGCCATGGGCTCCTGGGCGCGGACCTGGAGAACCCACTGGTCGCCGTCGTTCGCGTGGACTGCGGTCGCCCCGTCGATCGACGCCAGCTCCGGGTAGTCGGCCGCGGCGAAGCCTGCCGCGACATCGACGTCACCACCGGCGAGCGCAGCCCGAAGCGCGGCCGCGTCCTCGTAGGAGCGGAACACGATCTCGTCGAGCGCGGGCCGCCCCGGCCGATCGATGACCTGCAGTCGCACCTCGTCCTCCGACCGCTCGACGACATGCCAGTCGCCGGAACCCACGAGACCCGCGGCGTCTGCGTCGGTGCCGGTGTCGAAAAGGTGCTGCGGCACGACGTGCAGCGCGAGCGCGGGCAGTGCGCTCTCGCCGCGCGCGGTGATGGTGACCGTCTCTTCATCGACCGCGACCGCGTCGAGTCCGGCGAACCAGCCGCCCGTGTACGGCCATTCCTCATCGCGCGCGCGGGTGAGGGAGTAGACGACGTCGGCCGCGGTGACCGGTTGGCCAGCCGACCAGGTCGCAGCGCGCAGGCTGTACGTGTAGCCGGCGCCGTCGGCGGTGGGTGTCCACGCTTCGGCAAGTCCGGGAATCGGCGCGAGTGTCGCGAGCTCGTACGTCGTCAACGTCGGGTACTGGAGACGCCAGATCTCGGCTGCCGCGGACGTCGTTCCCTCGGTGAGGTCGATCGAACCGATCTCGCCGACGGCCCCGATCGTGAGCCGCACCGGGTCCGCCGCCTGTGCGCCCGCCGGCACC
>JBEVDP010000176.1:0-6355 GCA_040513235.1 Acidimicrobiia bacterium
CGCTGAACGAGGTCGTGCTGGAAAAGCAACAGCCCGGTCACTTGGTCCGCCTCGACCTGTCGATCAATCGCACGCCGTTCACGACGTACGCGGCCGACGGCGTGATCGTCGCCACACCCACCGGCAGCACCGCCTACTCCTTCTCGGCCCGGGGCCCGATCGCATCGCCCGCGCTGAAGTGTCTGCTGCTCACGCCGATCTCGCCCCACATGCTGTTCGACCGCTCGCTGGTGCTCGCGGGGCACGAGCAGCTCGACTTCGTCGTGAGCGGCGGCCGCGAAGTTGTCTGCACGATGGACGGCCGGCGCATCGCGGTGCTCACCGAAGGCGACCGGGTCACCTGCAAGGCCGCGGCCGAGCCGGTGCACATCGTCGACCTGCGGCCACGCGACTTCCACCAGATCCTCAGAGCCAAGTTCGCACTTCCGGACCGCTGATGCTGGCCGAACTCCGCGTCGAGAACCTCGGCATCATCGAAGAGCTCCTCGTGCCGATGGCGGCGGGCATGACGGTCATCACTGGTGAAACCGGCGCGGGTAAAACGCTGCTCGTCGACGCGCTCGAACTGCTGTGCGGCGGCCGCGCCGATCCCAGCGCGGTGCGCGACAGCGCGACCGAAGCGCGCGTCGAAGCTCGGTTCGTCGTCGACGACGACGAGGTCGTGCTGGCGCGCGTGATCCCGACCGTCGGCCGCAGCCGCGGGTACGTGAACGGGCGCCTCGCAACCGCGAGCGAACTCGTCGAGAAGGGGCGCGAGCTGGTCGACCTGCACGGGCAGCACTCGCACCAGTCGCTGCTCGCGCCGGCCGAACAGCGCGCGTTGCTCGACCGCGCCGCGGGCGAGGCCGCGTTCCGCGCGCGGCAGGATTTACAAAAGGCGCGGGCCGAAATCCGCCAGGTCGACGACGAGCTCGCGGGGCTGGGCGGCGACGAACGCGCCCGCGCTCGAGAAGTCGACCTCCTGCGCTATCAGGTCGCCGAGATCGAAGCCGCGACCGTGATCGGACCCGACGAAGACGAAGAGCTCCGGGAAGCCGAATCCGTGCTCGCCGATGCCGAAGCGCACCGCGACGCGCTCACAGCCGCGTATGCGGCGCTCGAAGGCGCGGCCGAGGACGCTGTCGGCGGCGCATACGGCGCGCTCGCGGCGCGGGCGCCGTTCGCTGCGCTCGCCGACCGGTTGCACGGGCTCCAGGGCGAGATCGCCGAACTCGCCCACGACGTCCGCATGACGCTCGAAACCGTCGTCGCCGACCCCGAGCGACTGGCCGCGGTGCAGGCCCGCCGGGCGACCCTGCAGGAGCTGAACCGCAAGTACGGACCCACGCTTGCCGACGTCGTCGCCTACCGGGCCGAAGCGGGCGCCAGGCTTGCCGCGCTCGAGCAGCACGACGCCCGCGCGGCCGCCCTCCAGGCGGAGCGGACTGCGTTCGTCGCGGCCGCCGCTGGCGCCGCGGCCGAGCTGTCGAGGGAGCGTCGGGCCGCCGCGGCGCCGCTGGCCGCCGCGGTCACCGAGCGGGTTCGGGAACTCGCGATGCCCGCCGCCACGTTCGAGGTTCGTGTCGAGGCGGGCGAGATGGGGGAGGAAGGGGCTGATGAGGTGACCTTCTGGCTCGCGCCCAACCCGGGCGAACCCGCGCGCCCGTTGGCGCGGGCCGCGTCCGGCGGCGAGCTCTCACGTGCGATGCTCGCGCTCCGAGTCGTGCTGTCGGAGGCGCCGCCGACCCTGGTGTTCGACGAGATCGACTCTGGAATCGGTGGCGAGGCCGGAACCGCGGTGGGTCGAGCACTGGCCGCGCTGGGAGGGCATCACCAGGTGTTGTGCGTAACCCACCTCCCGCAGGTCGCCGCCTTCGCCGATGCCCAGATCGCGGTGGCCAAGGCCGAAGCGAAAGGCCGTACCCGCGCGACCGCGGCGCTCCTGCTCGATGACGCGCGCGTCGCGGAGCTGGCGCGGATGCTCGCCGGCGACCTCGACTCCGCACCGGCGCGCGACCACGCGCGCGAGCTGCTCGGACGCGCGGCGAAGGCGCGTACGAAGGCGCGGGCGCGATGAAGCTCCGGCGCCGGCCGGCTCCGCACGCCCCCCTCATCGTGCGCGGCATCGCCCGAGTCGACCGGCGTACGAAGGATCTTGCCCACCGCGTCGGCCGGGGTGAGATCGCGGTGATCGACCACCGCGACATCGATCGCGTCGCCGGCGAGTCGCTCGTTGCGGCCGGCGTCGCCGCTGTCGTGAATGCGAGCGAGTCGATCTCCGGTCGCTACCCGAACGGTGGTCCGATCCGCATCGTGCAAGCCGGTATCCCGGTGCTCGACGCGGTCGGCGTCGAGATCATGGACGAACTCGTCGACGGCGAAACGGTCGAAATCCGCGACGGCGCGCTGTGGCGTGATGGTGTGAAGCTCGCCGCGGGCCAGCTCCTCGAGCCTTCCGAGATCACGGTGCGCATGGAGGAAGCGCGGGAGAACGTCGGCGCCGAACTGCGTAGCTTCGCGCGCAACACCCTCGAATATGTCGACAAGGAAGCCGACCTCACCTTCGAGCCGCTCGTGCTGCCGGATCTCCATGTTCAGATCCTGGGGCGCCATGCTCTCGTCGTCGTGCGCGGTCACGACTACAAGCACGACCTCAAGATGCTCCGGCCGTATCTCCGCGAGTACGACCCGGTGCTGATCGCCGTCGACGGTGGTGCCGACGCGCTCCTCGAAGCCGGCTTCACGCCGCACATCATCGTCGGCGACTTCGACTCGTGCTCCGAGCGCGCGCTCCATTGCGGCGCCGAACTCGTTGCGCACGAGCGGGGCGATGGCTTCTCGCCCGCGCGCGACCTGTTGGATGCGACCGGCCTCGAGTTCACGACCATAACCGCGCCGGGCATGAGCGAAGACGTCGCGATGTTGCTCGCCTACGAAGCGGGCGCGAAGTTGATCGTCGCCGTCGGCACCCACGCGACGATGGTCGAGTTCCTCGACAAGGGCAGGCGCGGAATGGCATCCACGTTCCTCACGCGTTTGCGCCTAGGTCCGGTGCTCGTCGACGCGAAGGGCGTAAGCCGCCTCTACGAGGGCCGTGTGCGCCGTCGCGACATGGTGCTTCTCGTCGGTGCCGCGCTGTTCGCAATGATCGCGATGACGGTCGCGTCCCCTTCACTTCGGGTGTTCCTCGACGGGTTCTGGCTCTGGACCCAGCGCACGTGGGACTCCATCACGGGTTGGCTCTAGCCACCCTCCTAGGCTTTTCGGGCGAGAACTCCATGGTCAACTTCCGGTTCCACCTCATCTCCATCATCGCGGTCTTTCTCGCGCTCGGGCTCGGCATCCTCATGGGATCGACTGTGATCGACAAGGCGATTGTCGATCGGCTCGACCGTGAGATCGAGAGCGTGCGAACCGAATCGGATGAATTGCGAACCGAGAACGCGCAGTTGCGCGATGACCTCGATCGCGTCGACACCTACGTCGCGGACTCGGCCGCAATGGCCGTGGAGGACCGCCTCGACAATGTTCCCGTCGTCATCCTCGCCGAGCGGGCTGTCGGAGGTGAGACGGTCGACGCAACGGCGGCGCTGATTCGCGCGGCCGGGGCCGACGCGCCCGCGGTGATCTGGCTCGAGGACCGGTGGATGCTCGACGACCAGAATTCGATCGAAGCGCTGCGCGGGACGCTCGACACTGCAACCAGCGCCGCGTCGGTGCGTGACCGCGCGCTCGACGCGCTCGCGCGGCGCATCGCCGAGCCGCCCGCCGCGCCCGAGGCGAGCGACGCCGGCGAAGAGCCCGTCCCTGATCTCCTCACTCGGTTGAGCGACGCGGGATTCATCGACGTGCAGGGCGACGACGTCGATCTGGCGACATTCCCCGCCGGGCCCTCCCGGGCAATCGTCGTCACCGGCACCGACAGTTTGTTCTCGGAATCCGACCTGACGGTGGCGCTCACCCAAGCGCTCGTCGAAGCGGATGTTTCGTCGGTGGTCGGCGAGGTCTTCGTCGCCGGGCAGAGTGACGACGCGCCGGAACGGGGCGACGCGATCGCGCCGGTTCGCGAGGACGACACGCTGAACGCGACGGTCTCGACGGTCGACGATCTCGATCTCGTCGCCGGGCGCGTCGCGTCGGTGCTCGCACTCGAGGATCTGGCCACCGGCACGGTCGGCCACTATGGGTACGGCCGCGGCGCCGACCAGATCATTCCTGCCGCAGTGCGATGAGCGCGCGCGTGTCCTGGAAGCGGGCCGCGGCGCGCATGGGTGCCGTCACGGCGCTTTCGCGGGGGTTCGGTCTGGTGCGGGTCCTCGTCGTCGCCGCGGTGCTGGGCACGACATACCTCGGCAACGCGTTCCAAGCGGCCAACTCGGTGTCGAACGTGCTGTTCGAGCTCGTGGCCGCCGGCGCGCTGTCGGCCGTGCTCGTGCCGTCGTTCGTGCAGCTCCTCGACCGCGGCAACGACCGTGAGGCCGACCGGTTGGCGTCCGGACTGTTCGGCGTGGCGCTCGCGGGGCTCGGCGCGCTGGTCGTCATCGGTGTCATCGCAGCCCCGCTCATCGCGCGCGTGTTGACCGCGGGCATCGAGAACGACGCGGTCGCGGCCGATCAACGTGAGCTCGAGACATTTCTCCTGCGGTGGTTCTTGCCGCAGATCCTGCTCTACGCGTGCGCGACGATCGCGACGGCGGTGCTGTACGCGCGGCGACGATTCTCGATCGCGGCCGCGGCTCCGATCGCGAGCAGCGTCGTGATGATCGCCGCGTTCATCGCCTTCCGCGTGGTCGCAGGTTCGGAGCCGACGTTCGATCTCACGACCGGCGAGCAGATGCTCTTGGTCGTCGCGGGGACCGGGGGCGTGATCGCCTTCGCGGCGGTGCTCATCGTCGCGGCCCGCCGGGCCGGGTTCTCGCTGCGCCCGCGCTGGATGCCCCGCGACCCGGAGATCGGCCGGGTGCTGCGCCTTTCGGGTTGGGGTGTGCTCCTCCACGCCAACGCCGGCATGCTGCTCGGTGCCGCGCTGATCGTCGGGAGCTCGATCGCGGGTGGCGTGGTGGCGTATCAGGTCGCGTTCGTCTTCTTTCTCGCGCCGTACTCGATCTTCGCGTTGCCGATCTCGACCGCGATCCTCCCTGAGCTCACGGACGACGTGTCGCGTGGCGATCTCGACTCCTTCGCGGCCACCGTCCGCCACGCGCTCGACCGGATGGCCGTCATCGTGCTGCCGATCTCGGCAGTCATGGTCGCGCTCGCATTGCCAGGGATGCGCGTGGTCGCGTTCGGTCGCGCTGACGGCGCCGGGGTCGAGTTGCTGGCTGCCGCGCTCGCTTCGCTCGCGGTCGGACTGTTCCCGTACGGCGCGTTCCTCTTGCTCGCGCGGGCGTACTACGCGCTCGGTGACAGCCGCCGGCCCGCGCTCGTGGCGATCGTGTCGGGCATCGTCGGCGTCGTCGTGATGGTCGTCGCGGCGTTGCTGACCGAGGGCGCGGCGCGGGTCGCCGCGCTCGGCCTCGGGCACACCGTCTCGTATCTCGTGGGTGCGGTGATCCTCGGTCTGGACGTGCGCCGGCGCGTTGCGGGCCACATCTGGGACGCCGACCTCGGGCGGGCCGTTCTGGTCGCGCTCGCGGTCGGTGTGTCGACCTGGGCGGTCGCGCTCGTCATCGACCCGCACGATCGGGCCGCCGCGGTCGCGACGCTCGCGATCGGCGCGGCCGTCGCGCTCGCAGTGTTCCTCGCGAGCGCGCGTGTGTTGCGGGTCGCGAAGGCCGCGGAGCACGCGTCGTGACCCGCGCGCGAGTCGGCGGGTTGGTGGCGATCGGGGTCTTCGTTCTGCTCGCCGTCGCGTCCGTCGCGGCTCCGGCAAGCGCGGCCGAGATCGAGCCGGTCGATCGGATGCTGATCATCACGCTGCCCGAAGTCGCGTGGGCAGACCTCGCGGCCGCCGACCTGCCCGCGCTCGATGCGTTCATCGCTGAGGCTGGGCTGGCCAACCTCGCGACTCGGATCGGCCGGAAGCCGGCGACGCTCGCCGATGCCTACCTGACGATGGGCGCGGGGGCGCGCGCCACGACAACGGATCTCGGCTCGGTGTTCGAGGTCGATGAGCAGTACGGCGACGCGGCCGCGGGGACGGTGTTCGCGCGCCGCACCGGGCGGGAGCCGGCGGGCGACCTCGTACACCTCGACATCGCGGCAGTGCGGCGGACGAACGCGCACGCCGACTACGACGCCGAACCCGGAGCGCTCGGTGACGTCCTCGCCGAGAGCGACGTCGAACGCAGCGTGATCGCGAATGCCGACCTCGGCGTCGATCTCGACCCCACGCTCCGCTTCCGGCGCCCGGCCGGAACGGCACTGATGGGATCGG
>JBEVDP010000177.1:0-6535 GCA_040513235.1 Acidimicrobiia bacterium
CAACAGCGTGCCCCGAGCCGGCAACTCGTCGGGCCAGCCCTCGATGACGAAGCCGTCGTCGGTCTGGGCGGCTTCGAGGTGGAACTGGTCCGCCCGGCCCGCTCCGAATCGGGCCGCGAAGATCGAGAGGGCCGGGCCGTCTTCGACCTCGCGGCTCCCGCCGGCGATCGCACCCGCGGTGCAGCCGATCATCGCTTCGGGTTCGAGCAGCTTCCGCAGCCCGCCGGAGATGTCTTCGAACGCACCCACGTGGTCGGACGACGCGAAGCAGACGAGCAGGTCGGGGCGCGCGCCCTCGAAGCGCTCGAGGATCTCCCCGGCGACTTCGCCGACCGCCTCGACCGGGGTTGGATGCATCGACAGCGCAGCCGCGTACCGGTTCACGAGATCCATGCCTCCCCGGATTCGGCCCGGAGTGGGCGGAGGTTGAGCGCATTCGCGCGCCCAGTGATCACGATCTCGTCACGATACCGGCAACGTGGTGAGCGGCACCGTGACCGCCGAGCCGCTCTCGAGGATCGAGCAGCGCGCCTCGATCGTCCCCGGCTCGGGAAAATCGAGTTCACCCTTGACCAAGCGGTAGCCGAACTTGCCCGGCTCGACGAAGAACGGTTGGCGATTCCGGCCGACTTCCTCGCCGTCCTCCCGGACGAACACGGTGTCGAGGGTGCCGTTCCCGTCGCTCCCGGCCGGCGACCGCACGAGCACGACGAGATGGGGCTGGAGTTGGGCGGGGTAGGCGTCAACCGTGGTCGAGAAGAAGGCGCCGGTGATGTCGATGCGAGTGGCGGGCCCCGCGACTTGACGGAAGTCGATGCTCTCGACGAACAGTGCGGCGACGATCTCCATGGGCGGGAACCTACTCCTCGGGCTCCCAATCCTCGGGCTCGTCGTCGCTGATGTCGAGGCCGATAGCCATTGCGAGCGCCGGCGCGAGGGGGACGAGCTGATCCCGACCGATGGTTGCGCCTGACAGCGACCCGATGCCGGTGAGTCCCTCGAGCCGGGACCCGCGCAGGTCGACTCGCTCGGCCTTGACGTTGGTGAAGTCGGCGCCCGCGCAGTCGCTCGCGCGGATCACCACGTTGGTGAGGTGTGCGCCGTTGAGGTCCGTTTGCAACAGGACCGAACGGTCGAAGCGGACGTCATCGTGGCGCGACATGCGCAGGTTCGCCTCCTCGAAGCGGCAGTCGACGAACCGCGTGCGCTTGAGCGCGGCTTGCGGCAATTCGGCGCCGGTGAAGCGGCAATCTGAAGCGGTGACGCGCAGCAGCGTGGCTTGCGAGAAGTCGGCGCCGGCCAAGTCGCAGCGGACGAAGTCGATGTCGGCGAGGCGTGCCTGCTCGAAGCACGCACCGGCGAAGCGCACGCCGGTGAACCGGCACCGCGCGAGGTCGGCGCGCGCGGCAACAACGCCCGAGTAGTCGTGCTCGGCGACGTCGATGTCGGCCAGTTCCGCCTCTTCGTCGAAGTCGACCTGTCCGGAATCGACCATCGGCGCACACTAACGATTGCCTAGGGTGAGTGCATGGCCTCGCGCGTGCTCAGCACTTCCGAGGGCACGCAGCAGCATCACGACTTCGGTCCGACCGAATGGGCGCTGTTCGCAGTTCCTCCGTTGATCTGGGGTTGTTCGTTCCTGCTGATCGCGATCGGTATCGAAGACCTCGCGCCGTCGGTCGTCACTGCGGGCCGCGTGCTGTTCGGCGCGGTGGCACTGGGCTCGTTTCCGGCCGCGCGGCGGCGCCTGCCGAGAGCGGAGTGGCCGCGCCTCGCCTTCGTGAGCTTCACGTGGATGATCATCCCGTTCTCGTGCTTCTCACTCGCCGAGCAGTGGATCGACTCCTCGCTGGCCGGGATGCTGAACGGCGCGATGCCGCTGTTCACCGCGGCGATCGCCACCGTCATGCTCCGACAACTGCCGGGCCGGGTGCAGTTGATCGGGCTCGGCATCGGGTTCGCCGGCGTGCTCGCGGTGATGTGGCCCGCGCTCGCCGACGGGTCGTCGTCGTCGACGTCCGGCGTGTTGCTGGTGCTCCTCGCGGTGTTCTGTTACGGGTTGGCGGCCAACGTGTCGGTTCCGTTGCAGCAGACCTACGGCACGCTGCCGGTCGTCTTCTCCGCGCAACTCATCGCGCTAGCCGTGCTCGCGCCCTTCGCGCTCGTGGGCGTCGGCGGTTCGGATTTCACACTTGACGCGACCGTGGCCGTCGTGGCACTTGGCGTCCTCGGAACCGGTGTGGCGTTCGTCGCGATGGGCAACCTGATCGTGCGCGTCGGCGCGACGCGCGGTGCGGTGGCCATCTACTTCGTGCCGGTCGTCTCGGTCGTCGCGGGTGTCGTGTTCCGCGACGAGACGGTGGCAGCGCTCTCGCTGGTCGGGATGGCCGTGGTCGTCGTCGGCGCGATGCTCACGAGCCGGGCCGATAGGGCCCGGGCCATCGCCACTGCAGACTGAGCGTCGCCGCGTCGAGCCCGATCAGGTCGGCGCGGCATCCGGCCGCGATGCGCCCGCGATCGGCGAGACCCATCGCGCGCGCGGGATTGCCCGTCGCAGTGCGCACCGCCTGACCGGTGGGGATGTCGGAACCGACGAGGTTGCGCACCGCCTGCGCCATCGTCACGACCGACCCGGCCAGGGTTCCGTCGACAAGGCGCACGGCGTCGGTTGCGTCGCCCGCAACCCGGTCGGATACACATACGGCGTCGGGCCGGGCCGTGAGCAGGAGTCGCAGCACCGCCGGATGCACGTGCACGAGATCGGCGATGAACGACGGCACGAGGCGGCGGTCGTCGAGCGCCGCGCCCACGACGCCAGGCTCACGATGATGCAGCGGCCCCATCCCGTTGAAGCAGTGAGTGGCCAGGCGCGCACCGGCGCCGGCTGCGGCCCGGGCCGTGTCATACGTCGCCGTGGTGTGTCCGAGCGCGACGACGATGCCACGTTCGGAAAGCGCACGCGTGGCCGCGAAGCCCGGATCGGCTTCGGGCGCGAGCGTTACGAGCCCGACGAGACCGGGGAAGCGATCGCAGAGGCTCAGGAGCCAGTCGAGATCGACGGGGCGCACGAGGTCGACTGGATGTGCCCCGGGCGCGCCTCCGAGAAACGGGCCTTCGAGGTGCACCCCGACGATGGGCTCGGGCCGCGCCCGCCGCGCGGCGGCGAGTCGCTCGAGCATCGCGTCGTACGCATCGAGAGGCGCGGTGCAGATCGTGGGCAACAACGTCGAGCACCCCGAATCGACGACGGCGTCGACCGCGTCGACGATCTCGTCGCGCGTCGCAGTCGCGAAGTCGACGGGACCGACCCCGTTGATCTGGAGGTCGCAGAACGCGGGTGCGAGCAGCAGTCCCGAGAGGTCGTGCCGGTCGGCGTGCGCCGGCGCGTCACCCGAGCCGACCGCGACGATCTGCCCCCCTTCGACCAGCGCCCATGCGGGCGACGCCGAGAGACCACCGTCGCCGGTGACGATACGGTCGGCGACGAAGAGCGGCACGCGTCAGCCGCGGTCGCGCCAGAGCACATACCGCAGCTTCACGAGCGAGGAGATCGTGCGGGGCACGCGCCGAAGGATAGAGCTGCGCGCAGGGCGACGCTCGATGACCGAGACCGGGATCTCACCCGTCCGCAAGCCCGCACGTTCGACGCGCAGGATCAGTTCCGTGTCGAAGATGTCTTTCCCGAACTTGCACACACGCGCATACGGCTCGACCGCGGCGCGCCGCATGCCCTTCATGCCGTGCGTATCGGAGACCTTCAGGCCGAAACCCACGCGCAAGACGGTGCTGAAGGTTGCGGTGACGAGCTTGCGTAGCGGCGGCCGCGTGTCGTTCGACCCGACGCTCCGCTTCGACCCGACGATGATCGCTTCGCCATTGGGCGCAGTGATGCGGGCGACGACTGCAGTGAGGAAGTCGAGGTCGTAGTAGTCGGCATCGAAGTTGACGACCGCGGTGCCCTCGGCCGCGAGCAGCCCAGCTCGGAGTGCGCGCCCGTAGTCGGCCTCGTGCACCTTCTCGACGCGGACCTCGGGATACTTCTCGGCGAGGTCGTGCGCGATGGCCAGCGTGTTGTCGGTCGAGCCGTTCTCGCACACGAGGAGTTCGAAGTCGACGCCGCGTGCGCGCAGGCCCTCGACGACTTCGCCCACGGAGTCGTCGAGGATCTCCGCCTCGTTGTAGGCGGGCATGACCACGCTGACGTCAGGCATTGGAGGTGGTCCAGTCTTGGTACGTCGCGAGCGCGAGCCGGCAGAGCGCATCGACGGCGTTCTCGTCCTCGCGCACCGCGAGCCCGACGTCGAGCGCGGGGCGTCCGTCGGCGAGTTGCACCACCGGCGTATAGAGCGCGAAGCGAGGACCGAACATCACTCGTCTGTTCGTCCGCGCGACGCTCCAGCTGTAGAGCAACGCGAATGCTTGGTGCAGCGCTCGCTCCGCGTCCGGCTCGGGGGTGCGAACGTGCTTGATCAGGCGCAACGCGGCGAGACCGGCGTCGGCTTCGGTCCGCGCCGCGGCCGCCCAGGGCGCGACCTCCACCGCAAGTGCGTCACCGTCCGCGGTGAAGACGTCGGGAAGCTCATGCGCGGCGCGCAAGACGGTCTCGATTTCGTCGAACGCCGCTTCGGCGACGAGCCGGGCGAGTTCGAGGTCGGCCGGGGAGTGGAGGGGACTGTCGCCGCACGCGTGGGCGAGCGAGCGCAGCGGCGCGGCGCGGGAGCCGCCCACGTCGGCGATGGCGGTTTCCCATGCGGTGTGCTCCGCGTAGTTGTCGGGATCGCTCAAGAACGCAGCCGCGGTCGCGAGCGCGATCTTCGACGCACGGGGTTGCGTCATCGGGTTGCAGAGCACGCCGCCGACGATGTCGGCGAGACCCGCGTCCCGACCCGTGTACGGGCCGAGGTGCAACGAGTTCGTCATCATCGCGTCGTTCACCGGGAAGTTGTCCCAGACGAGCGGTGGCCGCCCGCCGAGCGCAAAAGTGAAGTCCTTCGCGTCGTCGACGGTGATGCGCGGTGAACACACGGTTGGACCCGTCCACATGACGTCGACACATGGTGGGAGACCCGCGGCGAGGTCGGCGAGGTACTGCGACGGACGCGTTCCCACATATTCGGTCGGGCAGACCGTGAACGCGACATCCGGGAGGGCGGCGCACAGCGCGGCGGTGAGATCGGCCTGGCGCGGCGCGAGATCCGGCTGCATCGGGATGTCGTCGACGAGCACGAGGAACCACGTGACGCCCCCGGCGGCAAGCGGTTCGAGCTTGTCGAGCAACGTGCGGCGGTCCGCTTCCGACTCGTAGGTGATGTCGAGTCCGGGCGAGATGCCGAAGCCGAATCGCATGCCGAGTTGCGCGCACGCGGATGCGAGCTCGGCGAAGCGCGCCATCTCACCGGCGGTGTAAGGCTCGCGCCATTGCGAGCGGTGCTTCGCGTCGTCCTTGGGCGCGTACGCGTACGCGTTCATGCCGCGTGCGGCGACGAACGCCAGCACCTCGAGGCGCGCCTCGTGGCTCCACGGCGTGCCGTAGAACCCTTCGACGATGCCTCGCACCCCGAACGCCCGACCGGTCACGGCGGTTAGGGTAACGGCACCGAGAGCGGGGAAGCTGGGGAGACGGAATGAATGCAACGCCCGACGTGCTCGCGGTGTACGCGCAAGCACAGCCGGAAAAAACCTCGGTGATCGTCGACAGCAGCGGCGGCAGCCGCGCATCGACCACCACCTTCGCCGAACTCAACGCGATGGTGAACCGTCTCTCGAACGGCTTGGTCGCGGGGGGTGCCCGATCCGGTGAACGACTCGTCTGGTGCGGTCCGAATTCGCTCGAAGTGCTCGTCACCATCCACGCGGCGCGCAAGCTCGGAATGGTGGCGGTCCCGCTGTCGTACCGGTTCAACGGCGAGGAGATGGCGTACGTCATCGACAACTCCGATGCCACGACAGTGGTCGTGGACGCCGAACAAGCGGCGATCGTCGCGCGGGTGCGCGGTGAGATCCCGAAGGTGCGCTCGGTCGTCGTCTACGGCGGTGCGGTCCCCGAGGGCTGCACGGGCTACGACGACCTGCTCGCGGGCCAGGCGGAGTCCGAGCCGACCGTGACGGTCGATGCGTCCGAAGCGGGCGCGGCAATGATCTACACGTCGGGTACGACGGGGAAGCCGAAGGGCGCGCTGCGCACGCGCACCGACGCCGCGCTCGTGGGGTCGCTGCTCGGCGAGTTGAACCTTCTGCACGAGAACTCGGTGCACCTCACGACCGGCCCGATGTACCACTCCGGTCCCCTCGCATTCGCGTCGTTGTCGCACACGTTGGGCGCACCGATCGTCGTGCTGCGCAAGTTCGACGCTGCACGCTGGATCGAACTGGTGGCCGAACACCGAGTCACCAATACATTCTCCGCGCCGACGCAACTGAAGCGCATCGTGTCGCTGCCCGACGCGGTGCTGGGGGGCGCCGACATGTCGTCGATGGTGACGCTCATCGCAAACGCGGCCCCGGTTCCGTATTCGTTGAAGGAGGAGATCGTCGC